>JAUPVH010000006.1 GCA_030917125.1 Patescibacteria group bacterium
TCGAGGTTATAAAATGGTGATTGCTCTCGAGTAAGGATTGGATCGCCAGCAATCCTAAATCGATGCGCGGAAAGAATAAAATTTCCACCTTTTTCCGGGTCGCCACGATCTGGAAAACGATGCCAGGCTCCCTTTTCTAACGCTTCAGCCCCGCCGGTATAAAACGGTACTTCTAAATTTATTTTTTCAATTTGGATTCTATCACGCGCATCACTAGTATCATCGGCCGTATTTAAATCAACGTCACTTTTAACGGGAAGATCTACCTGGGGCGACAAAAGCAGTACAGCAATATATACACCAACACCAATACATACAAGGCTCACGAGTAGAAGAAAACGACGAAGCCATTTCCTGCGACCAGAAGTTTTTTTGTGGGTTGAGCCCAACTTTGAAGGCTCAGTCTTGGGTGGGCGTAAGTCCATAGACTTACATTATAGACTAAGTACGTATGCGCTCTATAAGCCTAATGATTCATTCAGAGCGGCTTGCGTGGTTGTAACGCTAATACCAGAGTTCTTCACAAGTTGAAGCTGTCTTTGCAGCGTTGCCGGGCTGACACTCCAGGCGTTTTTATTATCTCCAGCAAGTTCATGCCAAACTAGTATGAGCCAGCCATTTGAGGCCTTGGCGGCATTAAGCGCAGCCGTAAGCTCGGCATCGGTCGTAGAGTTGAGAACAATAAAGCTCTTTAAATTGTAGCGATCAAAATTCGCTTTCGTATTAGTAATCGGCTGACAGTTACGTAAACTTTGGTAGAGTGTCTTTGCAACATTCACTACATTTGTGTTGGATTCGCAGTATGGCGTAACAAAAAGTTTGGTTGGCTCACCCAAAATACCATCAAGATAATTTTTACTAAGCGTCAACTCATTCGTCATCATTGCTGTCGAGAGACTCGGCAAGCTGGGGTGCGACACCGTATGGCTTCCAACATCACCGCGTCGATTCCAATCCTGAATTTGCGCAGGCGTCATGTACGTGCCGTTGCCGTAGTTGGCATTATTTACTGCAGTATCGGTAATGATGTATTGGGTTGGACGCCAGCCAAAACTTTCTACGAGCGGCAAGCCATATTGATAGGCCGAAGTCCAGCCATCATCAAATTCTATCGATACGAGAGGACGTGAAAATGGTGTAGTGGCCGTTGGTGGCGGTGGAGTAACGGTTGGTTGCACGGTAGTAGTTGGGGTAATGGTAGTGGTTGGTGTCACGGTCGTTGTAGTGGTGGGCGTTGGAACGACCGTGGTTGTTGCGGTCGGAGTAACGGTAGTAGTTGTAGTCTGGCTAGTGCCCTGAGTCAGGCTATACGAATCAGTCTGCAGCCAGCCGTTTCGTGCTATCAAATGATAGACTCTCACGTTTTTAGCACCAGCTGGTGCCACAAACTTAGTTGTCACTTGCTTCCACGCCGTTCTACTTCCAGCCACATCTCTCAACCACAGATACTGACGTGAACCATCTAGCATCTCTACTTCGGCGTTAATTTCGGTGCGAACGTTAGACTTGTACCAATTGCTATAGGCATACGTTTGACCTGGCTGTACATCAATGGCACTCGCAGTCCACCGCGCATCTCCGGAGACATAGTTAGTTACCCGCACGTATGCCGAGCGCGAACCGTTCTGTGCGCCAGTGGTAAGCACCGAAAAACTTGCCTTAAGCGTTCCCCAGCTATCAGCTGAAAAGCTGTCGATTGCAGTGGCAGATCCACTTTCAACTGAGTTATTGAGTAGTAAATTTCCTGACGCTTGGCTATGGTTGCCAATTATAAATAACGCCCCTAATATTGCGGCGGCCAAAAGTATCCTGGTCTTCATATCCCCTCCTATGAAAAGTTCTGTACCTAGTATGGGCGTAAAAAAACACAAAACCTAGAGGACAAAATGCGAATCCCATCACTTACTTTCGCTTTTACGTTTGCTTACGCTTTGTGATTTCGTAAACTACGCCACCGAGTGAGCACATACAGACCTACCAAAAAAGAAATACCTATAACGACAAGCCAGACCCTTTGTGATTCTCCCGTATCCGCGAGACTCGTCGAGGCCAGTCCAACTGGATCAATAACGGTGCCATTAGCTTGTCCGTCTTGGTCAAGGATGCCGCCATCAGTAATGCTGTAAGTAAGTTTGAGCATAGACTTACCGTTGTAGTCTTCGCGGGTGATGGTAGCGTTTGGTACATCTAGATAGGATTGGGTGCTAGTTTTGTATTTGCGGGCCGTGTAGTCGGCAGGATCACCGGGGAGATCGTAGTAAAGGGTGACAGTTTTGGTAGCGCCAGGCGTGGTTGTGAATTGGAAGGATGTGAGACCGGCCGGGAACTGGTTGTCGCCGTCCTTGAGGAGTGAAGCATAGTCTACGGGGGCTACAGAAGGGTTAGTAACATCTTCGGGGAGGATGAGGGTAACGGTGCTGCCTTTGGCTGGGTCGGGGTATGTGAGTGTTTGAGATGAAGTAGTTGGACAGGTACCGTTGTACTCGTAAGCACCGGAGTCAAAGGTAGCGCACTGGGGACGCGTCACGCCACGGGCATCTGTGGTGAGTCCAGAAACAGTGACACCAGCGTCTATGGCCGGAGAGCCTGGGAGCAGTGAGATGGTAGGTACAAGTCCCCCGTTGTCTGAGAGAGGACCGAGGGTTAAGGCGAGATTACTGACATTGTTCTGGTCTGTTTCTTGATCGAAGTAGTCATTACATGATTCATCGTCGGAGAGGTTGCCGCCGAGGGAGGTGATGGAGGGGATGAATTCTCCTACCCCTCCAAATAAGGTTCCTACATTAGTATCAATACAGCTTGGCGAGTTATCGCCGATTAACAAAGAGTTTTTAATATCAATGTTTACTCCAGCGACATCACCAGTCTGCAAAGCAATGCCAGCTGCCGTAATTAATCCACCACTCTCTCCACCCCACACTTGACTCGCAGCACCGCTAACATCAAAAATGGTTAGATTTAAAGCATCAACATTAACCTGACTATTTCCATTTGCTGTGGTGGCAAATGAGTTGACGCCAGTTGCACCATCATCCGCAGAAACGATATCGTTTATGGTTACATTGGAAATTGACGCATTAACAGTGCCGGCCGAAGGTACTCCCTTAAATGTAGACATGGCAATACCACTAGTAACAGCACTGACTCCAGTGCCAGATAAAGAGCGAATTGTCACATTTTCTATCGTCGCAGTAGTTAGAGCACCGTCAGAGGACACAACTAAAATTCCATTATTAGAATTACCAGATGACGAAAGATCATGAATATATACATCCCTAACAGTTAGCGTCCTAGCTGGAGGAATGTCTTGATATGGAGTAGAGAAATCAATCCCCTCTAGGCTGCTGCCTTGCGGAGACGAGCCGTAACTTATTTCGATGCGTTCAACAATTAAGTTCGACAGAGCTTGAGCGCGAATTGCTTCATAACTAAACTGCGTTATTTTAAGGTCATACACTCTGAGCGTACCCGCAAGAGAGCGAATTCCAGAAAGATCATTGCTGTCAATAATAGTTTCATCCATCCCCTGCCCTTGAATTACTACTGATTGTTGAATCGTCGGCAAATCCACACTCAGCGTAATCGTCCCACTTGGCAAGTTAGCGGTGTCGTTGTTGCCGTCTCCGGCTGGGCAGTCAGTGTTAGTTTGAGCTTGGTCATTAATGTTTTGGATGGCTTCGGAAAGTCTGCATTGACTGTCATCTTCTATGCCGTCAGTACCAGCTACGACGTTGAGTGTGGCAGCCTGAGTATGTTGAGCAAAGAAGATGAAACCGCCTACAAGAATAGTGAGGAGCGTAAATAGACGGAGGGCGATTTTCACTTCTTGAGTGCTTTTCTGCTGAGCCAAACTCCCCCAACCATGAGAGTACCAGCGCCGAGGAGCAACAGTAATAGATTCTCCCCTGTGCTCGCTAGTGTGCCAGTGGCACCGGTGACGGTAAGGGCAAGCCCCACTGGATCAACAATTATCCCATTCGCTAGCCCGTCATCATCCAGTTCTCCCCCGTCGGTGATGGAGTAATTGAGCTTAAGCGCAGAGCTAGCACCAACTTGCTCATTGGTTAGCGCGGAGCCGGGGATATCAAAGAAGGTTTGCGTAGTAGCATTGTACTTACGAGGCACATATTGGTTGGGGTTAGTTTCGGCGTGGATGTACATGGTGACATCAACAGTATCGCCGCGGGAACAGTTAAGCGTGAAGTCGGTAAGGCCGTAGGGGTAGGCCTTGCCGTTGTCAGTCTTTGCAAGCGAGGTCACATCAACCGACGCAACCGTACCATTTTCGGAACAGCCAGAAGTAACGAGTGTGGCGTAGATACCAGTAGAATCAATCTCATAGGTAGTGACCGTGGGCTGGAGACGGTCTGGCGTGCCATCGTTATTGCTATCGCCATTGTTGGGACCAGCATCTTCTACACTGTCTGCGATGCCATCGGCGTCAAAATCGGCAGCGGAACCAATAGAGATATTTTGCGAGAATTCTGAAGTAGACCCAAATCCAGAGGCTGTCGTACCATCAATCGCTGTGGTGGTTGCCGAAAGAGCTTTATCGGTGTAGTCACCGGACACGGTCAGCGTGATAGTTTTGTTAGTACCCGGAGTAACTGCAGTCGCAGCACCGAGGTATTCTTCACCGGGTCCAGCACCAAAGATAGTAGCCTCGTTATTTGCGAAGAATTCTATGCGGTAGGTGTTGGAAGGAGAATCGGCGGCATCCAAGTCGTACGTAATGGTGAGGTCATTGCCAATTTGTTGGGCAGTCTTGAGGACGGGAGTGTTGATGAGATTATTTGCACCAGTGTCGATGTCTGAGGGGTCGTTAGCTTGCGGACCGTACTGCTCAAATAAATCCGGATCACCGTCACCATTATTGTCTTCATATAGTCCATGATCAATGCCCAGGTTTGACTGACCAAAGTTCGGATAATTAAAGTTTGATATTCCCCTTATACTGTTGCCAAGAATAGTAATCTTGGACGGATATATGGTAAAACTGGGACTGACACTCCTTAATGCAGAAGTCGCCACACCTACTCCCTCTACATCTCGAATAATATTACCCTCTCCAACATTAGTGCCACCAACCAATATTTCTGCTGCATCGCCCATAGCTAAGACACCAAGCCCTTGAGTCACTCCTGAAATGCTCGTAAGATTTTTTGTTGCACCAATATAGTTTCCTTGAATTATAGATCCATTATTCTCCCATCCAGGAGCTACAGCTCCTAGAGCAAAAAATTGAATATTCAGCGTATTATTTCCAACTACTAGATTTCGATCTGCAGCATTTGGTCCGCCTATTGTAGTGTTTGAGCAAAAGACCTGCACGCCAATGTGTGTATTTCCAAAATCCTGCAAGCCTGCAGCATCAGATCCAATATAGTTGCCCTGAACATTTAACCCACTACAACCTGGTGCAGATGCCGCAACACCAACTTTAAAACGATTGATGGCAAGCCCCTTGATCGTGACGTTATTAGCATTCGTAGCTAAGCCATTGTCATCAACATTCTCACCATTAATTTCGATTAATATATTTGCATTTATTGGACTACCCCAAGCGCTGGTATTTTCGCTTGATCCAGGTTGTGTATAACCATTTATCGTGAGTGACTCCGATATAGCTGGAAGCGCAACAATAGGTGTAATTACCTGAACACCAGAGCCAGATATGTTGAATTCAATACTATCAATATCCGATGGATTCCCATTGCTGTTTGCGTCCATCATTGCCTGACGCAGTGAGCCGGCCCCGGAGTCATTGGTATTAGTAACGGTAAAGGTTGCTGGAGCAGCATGGCCACTGGCTGCAAACACAACTGAAACTCCGGCAAACAGTCCAACAGCAAAAACAAAGCGCAATAAGCGTTTATACATAAGAGGATTATCTCACACCTGTAAACATAAGCAAAACAAAAAGAACTCAACTAATTGAGTTCTTTTTAAGCTGTAGATAATTACTGGTGGCTGCGGGTGGATTTGAACCACCGACCTCTGGCTTATGAGTCCATTGCTCTGACCAACTGAGCTACGCAGCCATGTTTGATGATTTTTCAGACTATATTTACATAGCTTAAAACTGGATTATCATACCAGATAATCATCAGGTTGGCTAGGCCTAATGGGCTGGGTTTTAACCACCATTATTCGTTGGTTTACTCACCACAAAACTAATGCGATATTTAAATACCGGTATGGTCACAACTCGCAAATGATGCCAGATTGTGTAGTGCACGTGTGGATCCTGCTCGATAAGCGGCTTACGGTGACGCTGCCAGTCATAAATCACGTAGAATGCAGTGAAGAGTAATGCAAGTGGAACTGGCAAAAACCAATATGGCACTCCGGTATCCGGCAAAAGCGTTGCCGTAAGCGTTGGGTTTGCCAAACCAACAGGGTCTACGATGAGTCCGTTCTCTTGTCCGTCATCATCAAAGGGGCCACCATCAGTAATGCTATAAGCAAGCTTGATTGCCTTCTCGCCCCCAACTTCTTCTTCAACCAACGTAGCTCCATCTATTGTCGAAAAGCTATTGGTGGCCGAGCGGAACTTACGCGCCTTAAATCCATTTACCCCCTTATCGGAAAATGTATACATGGTAATGCTCGCTGTGTCACCTCGCGAACAGTTGAGGGTGAAGTCTGTCAAACCAAACGGATAATCGTAGCCATTATCGCGAGCGTTCAAGGCTGCAAATTCCAGCACAGCAACATTACTATTTTCACGACAACCCGTAACAGAGAAAGTGATGTAATGATTACCGTTAGCAGCAGCGAAGGAGCTGACAGTTGGTTGCGCCTTATCGGCAGTACCATCTTCATTGCCGTCACCATTATTCGGTGCACCATCCTCAACACTATCCAGAACCCCATCTGCATCTGTATCGGTAGCCGAACCAATCTCAACATTCTGCGCAAACTCACTCGTCGCCCCAAAACCAGTCGATGAAGTACCATCAATCGCCGTAACGGTCGCCGAAAGCGCTTTGTTGCTGTAGTCGCCACTTACGATAAGATTTGCCGTAAGATTTGTGCCTGGGCTTACGGTAGTTGCACTAAGAAATTCCTGCCCAGGACCAGCTCCAAAAATTGTGGAGGCTTCATTTGCATAAAATTCAACACGATAAGAATTCGATGGGCTGCCCGCAACATCTAAGTCGTAATTTACTGTAATCTGGTTTGAAATTTGCTGAGCAGCATTAATCGCCGGAGTATTTATTTTGCCGTTAGCACCGCTGTCACCATCTCCCGCATCATTCTCGTCTGGCCCATACTGCTCAAACACGTCGGGGAGAAAATCGGCTGGATCATTAGTATCAATCTGGCGCGCGATATCAATTCCCAAATTACTATTACCAAAAACATTCAATGAAAAAATTTCTATATCAAATATAGTGTTACCCAATATACTCAGCCGCTGCGCCGATAGCTCAAGCGGTATAGTTGGCAAGCTAAATTCAACAACGCTTACTCCAAACCCTATAAGCCCCTAGAGTACGTTACCTTCGCCAGCATTGACGCCGCCTAATTGATTCTGATCACCAACAGCGTTAATTACTCCTGCGCCATTAGTGATGCTCGAGTTTGCATTACCAGTATAATCTGTACCGATATAGTTACCCTGTACAATATTATTGCTAGAGCTAAAGATTAAATTAGCAGTATTGCCGCTGATGACATTTTTCTGACCTGTAGCAGGTCCGCCAACAGTTATATTGCCGTCGTTTGTCATATTAACGCCAAACGAAAACGGCGGATTCAATCCATTGGCATCAGCTGCTTCTGGTGTTAAGTCGGTGGTTCCATCCTTACCAATGCCGATATAATTACCATAAATTTCAGAGCCAGACCCAACCGAAAAAATGGCGGCTGTCGTGTTAGAGTTTGATTTAGCAAAAATTACATTCCGATCTTCTGGGTTGGCTCCACCTACAAGTGTGTTTGTAGAAATCAATCCAATCGCCGCATCGTTCCTGCCCGTTCCTCGCGTGAGCCCATCGGCTCTTACACCTAAGTAATTACCCTGCACTATCGCATCGGCAGCCAAGACAGCAATAGCACCATTTAAAGCGCCTCCATCAGTTACTCCACCAAAGTTATATATAGATAGCCCTTTTACAACGCAGTCGGCTGCGGAGATGTTTAATCCAGAAGATGCGCCTGGCGCCGCGCCATCCCCCGGAACGTTCTCTCCATTGATTTCGATGACTAAGGTGCCATTCAGTGGATTTGGCGCTACGGCCGTATTTGCACTTGCACCAGGTTGTGAGTAGCCGTTAATTGTAACTTTTTGCGTGAGTGCGGGTAGCGCGGTTGCGAGCGTAATAGTGTGCGGGCCGGTGCCAGCAATAGTGAATTCAATCACATCCATTGTGGCTGGATTGCCGTTGCTATTCGCATCATTTATCGCCTCACGCAAAGAACCAGCGCCAGAATCATTCGTGTTCGTCACCGTGAACGTAGCCGCATTGGCTCGGGCTACAAAAACAGCTCCAAATGCAAAAGCAGCAACAGCTGCAATACTAACTTGTAAGCCAAGCTTTTTTATACCTCTCATGTTATTTCTATCTTATCAGACAGGAGAAAAAAGACAAAAAAAGAAGCCCTAAGAGCTTCTCTAAAATATATCCTTGGTAGCGGGGGCAGGATTATTCTATATATTCTTGTGGCATGCTCGGAGCAAGCTCCTGTGCCTGCCTCGAATATCGAACCTCTGTTGCACAGTACGGTTCAAATCCTCTCAACATAGCCAAACAAAAAGCCCCTGTTCGGGGCACTTTGTTTGGTAGCGGGGGCAGGATTCGAACCTGCGACCTTCGGGTTATGAGCCCGACGAGCTGCCAGCTGCTCCACCCCGCGACGCAGATAGTACTTTACAGGTTTGGGAGCGTTTTGTCAATCCTGCTTCTTACTGTTCACCAAACAGAAAATCTCCCCATTCTTCCAAATGGGATTTTTGTGGCAAAGTGGATGCCTGAACATCATCATTTTTATCAGCACCCCTCTCGGCGTCACCACGACCAACCACCACGACCTGTTCGCCACTCGTCTGTAATCCTAATTTTTCACGGGCGAATCGCTCTTTATACGCATCGCTTTGGTAATAGGCAATCTGCGCCTTCAGCGCTTCAACATCATTTTCTAGGACAACAATTTCTTCCTCTACTTTGTCGGCCTTTTCGCGGACTGCCGTGTTTTTGGCGCTCAAATTCACCAATGCGGCCATCACATACACAGTCGCGATAAGACCCACCCAAAACGCCAGGCGCGTGTAATCAAAAATCTTATCTTTGAGTGTCGGCTTCATGCCAATATTGTAGCACGCCCATCTGTTGAGAAGCTGAGAAGCGGGTTACCAGCTCCCGCCGCCGCCGCCACCACCGCCGCCACCAGAAAAGCCACCGCCAGCACCACCACTTGAAGATGGCGGTGTACTATGTGCAGCCACGCTCGTTGCAAAAGAATTCGACATCAACCCTGCAAATAGCACCGGGTTTGAACCATTCGTGCCGTGATACCAAGTGCGAGTTGCTGGCTCGATA
>JAUPVH010000007.1 GCA_030917125.1 Patescibacteria group bacterium
CCCACTACCCGAACGTCTACGTATTCTCGGACTGGCTTCCCTTCTTTTTTGGCAGTCTCGAGGGTTTTCAGATAAGCCTCAAGCTGCTCCCCTGCCCCGCGTTCAACTGCCATTTTAATAACCACGCCACCCTGCACCGCTACGAGAAGTTCTCGAGTAGTATCGCCAATCGAAACCTGCTCTATTGCCACCCCTTTTTCCTGAGCTATGGCATAGACTGATCGAGTAAAACCGACAAAATCTGCGTCCACTACCTTATTGCCGGCTTCTACATCGAGCTGCGCTGTATCAATCACCCGGCCAAAACTCGCATCCCCCTCCTCTGCCACACGCAAGACTCGCCCATCCTCGCCTACGAGCCAACTCTTCGATCCTGTCTGCCAAATGAGAGCTGGCTGGCTTTCGGTGATGCCAACGCTAATGCCCATTGTCAGTGTTCGGTTTATGTTCACTTTTTGAAGCGTAGGGTGCTGCTGCTGAATATAGGCTGCTAGCTCGTCGGTCTGTAAAAAGAGAAGATTACGCTGCGTTGGAAATCGGGATAGATACGCCTGCACATCATCAGCCACTGTCTCTCTGGTCAACGAATGCTTGCCCTGCAAGGAAATGCTGCGCACATTGAGCCAACCAGAAAAGAATACTACCCACAGCATGGCAACAGCAACGAGCGCAATGCCGACACGCTTCATATAAACGCGCCACTGGAATTGCTGCTTCGGAGCTTCATCGGCCGCCGGTGCATACACCACCTGACGCGCTCCACGCCTCACCTGTCGCTCCTCTGTGTGATTAAGTAATTTATCGTTCATGCCGTTACGCTCCCGCTTCCAAGACAATTTCTGCCAAACGATCAGCCGCGTCGGTAATGGCTAGCCGCTTGAATGCCGAGGCTAAATACTTTTTATCGCTTTCAGATTCTGCTAGCCGATCAATGGCAGCCCGCAAGGCAATTGGGTTCAACTTATCTTGCTCGAGCATACGGGCAGCGCCTCTCTGCACAAGATAATGAGCATTATGTAACTGATGATTATTAGCAGAAGTTGGCAGCGGGATGAGTAGACTTGGCTTGGCAAGTGCGGCCAGCTCGGCTAAGACATTCGCGCCACAACGCGTGATGACAATATCGGCGAGCGCATAGGCGTCCGCCAGCTCCTGATGCATATAGGCTTGTGGTGCATAACGATCACGCCGATCTGCAAGCAGACGCTGCCGTTGAAACATTGCCGCATCAATATCTTTTTCACCAGTCTGATGAATGATATTATAGCTTTCTGTTAAATTGGGCAACGCCGCAAACAAAGTCTCATTAATTGCATGCGCACCAGATGATCCACCAATAAACAGCAGCGTCTGCCGATTAGTCGAGAGGCCAAAATGCTTTATCGCTCGATTACGATCACCACTCAACATCTCCTGCCTAATCGGATTGCCGGTGGGAATAAGATGAGCCGACGTTTTGACATTTTTGAAGTGATCAACCGGAAAACCAGTAGCAACAACTTGGGCATAAGGCGCTAGCAACCGGTTCGTGAGCCCCATTACTGTATCGGACTCATGAATCACTAGGGGTATTTTTAAGCGACGCGCGGCCATACCAACCGGTAAGCCCACATAGCCACCTTTAACAAATACTACATCTGGCTTAATCTCACGCAAAAGCTTACGAGCATCTGAAAGTCCTCGAGAAAACCTCCAGGCATCACGGGCGTTAGCTGAAACTGTCCGCACATCAAACAGCTCAGCTACACCCCTGCCGTAGCGACGTAGCTTACCACTTCTAATGGCGTGATACTGTAAACCCTGCTCCTCTGCGAGTTTACGTTCCATCGCTCCACCGGAGCCAATAAAATCTATGCTGACAGCTTGCTCAGTACGACTTCTGAGTGCCGCGCATAGGGCCAAAACCGGTGTTACGTGACCGCCGGTCCCGCCGCCCGATACGACTATCCGCATAAGACTGCTCCCTTTCTGTGTAACGTGAAATATTCTGCAAAATTCCCACCCCAGTCATAGTTGCAAGCAAACTCGTGCCACCATAACTAATAAACGGAAGTGGAATACCAGTAAGAGGAATCAAATTAAGCATCGCAGTAATATTCACGATGGCCTGAGTGAGCAGCCAAACAGTAATACCAACCGCCACCATTCGGCTGAAACGATCTGGAGCCATTTTAGCGATCCTAAAACCTCGCCAACCTAATAGGCCAAAAATCATCACCACTCCAGCTGTGCCCCACAGTCCAAATTGCTCGCCAATAATTGCATACACCGAGTCATTGGTAGCTTCTGGCAAATACCCATACGACTGAAGACTATTGCCGAGACCACGACCAATCAGGCCCCCACTCCCCAGTGCGATCAAGGCTTGATTAATATGATAATCCGCCCCCATAACATCTTCGCGATGATTTAAAAACGTACTCAACCGCTCTAATCGATACGGGAACAATATAATCGACAACGCGCCAAGCCCAATCATAGACAGCAGGCTTGCCCCAAATAACCACAGGGGTGCGTCAGAAACCAATAAGATTGTGAGGGCCAAAGCAATCACCACAACCCCCGTACCGAGATCTCTTTGCAAAATTACCACCAAAATTACCGCCAATCCAAAGACCAAAGCGAACGGGATAAGCTGAGTTGAAATTCTCCGCAAATCATCACGATGAGATTCAAGCCAAGCGGCAAAGTATAGTACCAATGATAATTTCAAAAACTCAGCTGGCTGAAAACTTAATGGCCCCAGACGTACCCAGCGACTAGCGCCATTAATATTGAGTCCTAAACCAGGAATGAATACCAATAACATCAGTACGAACGAAACAATCAACATGGGGAGAGCCCACTTACGCCAATGACTATAATGCACTCGAGAAGCAAATATCCAAAACGCAATTCCTATTGCGACACTAATGAGCTGTTTCTGGAAGAAAGCATTCCGATCACTCGCACCACCCGTCATATTAAAGTTCACAATTGAACCAGTTGAGTAAATGACGATCATACCGATTCCAATTAAGGCAATAACCAGTAATCCTAAAAGATAGTCGGGCCGGTGATGGGGCCGCTCGCGAACTTCAGCAATAAGCCGCGAGACTTTACCCACGCGCAATCAATCCGATGAGTAAGCCGAGGCAGCCCATGATGGCACCAATCACCCAAAGACGCATCGTCACTTTCGTTTCGGGCCAACCAATTGCTTCTAAGTGATGATGAAGCGGTGCTGAACGGAAAATCTTTCGCCCTAGGACTTTTTTTGAGAATATCTGAACCGCACTCGAGCCAGCCTCTAGTACAAAAATCATACCAATTATTGGCAGCACAAACACAGAATCAGTGAGCATGGCGATTACGCCTAAGGTTGCCCCCAGAGCCGTCGAGCCAACCTGCCCCATAAAAAACCGAGCCGGATAGATGTTAAACCAGGTATAAGCGAGTACCGCCCCTACAACCGTGGCACAGAACGCCGCTAGGGCGTACAAACCAGAGAAGAACGCAATAATTGCGTACGATCCATAGGCGATAGAAAGCAACCCGCCCGCTAAGCCATCTAATCCATCAGTAATGGATACTGATTTAGCGGTTGAAAACACCACCAACACAAATAACGGCACATACAGCCAACCTATCGAGAAATCGCCCACTGCCGGGACATGCAAAATGTCGTAGCCAAGCTTTACATAGAACCACCAGGCACAGACCAGCGACAAGACAATCAGTGCAATTGCTTGAGTCTTTGCTTTAAGCCCACCGCTCCGGTTAGCAAAACCAAGAATATTCGAAAGATCATCAACAAGTCCAAGGGCGCCAAACAATGCTAATGAAGCCAGCGGGAGCCAGGTCTCGGCTCGGTTCATATTAGCGGCAAGTGTAATGATTGCAACCGAAATGAGCACAATCGAACCAGCCATGGTAGGAATATGGCGCTTGTGTTTTTCAGCGTGGAGTTTAGCGAAGACTTTCGCTTTTTCACCAGTGACGGTTTGGGTGCGCTGTTTGCGCCACCATTTGTAGCGGAAGGCCAGCGTGGTGAAGATTGGTGTGGCTATCATGGCCAGCACAAAACCAGCAAAAGCAAAGCCCAGTACCGGCAAAAGAAGATTGGTCAAAGAATCAAACTGCATAAGGTTACCTTTCAAGCGTCCATTATATCACTAGCTTCCCTCTGGGGGCACCTGATAGTAGCTAAATAACTGTTTTGCGACCTCCGCAAACGCCGGCACCGCACTACGCTCGGCATAGGTATTCGTTTGTGGGTAATCGACGCGTACCAGCATGATGAATTTTGGATCATTCACTGGAGCAAAGCCAATAAAGCTCCCGATGTTCTTATTCTCTTCATAGCCCTGACCATTCGCCTTAGGTACCTGCGCGGTACCAGTCTTACCAGCAATTTTATAGCCCGGCATGCGCGTAAGGTACCCTGAGCCTCCCTCGACCACGCCAATCATCATATTTGCCACAGTATCGGCCGTTTCTTCACTCATAATCCGCTCTTGGGTAATATTCTTACGAATCTCTTCGAGATCACCATTAGGCAGCACTTTTTTCGCCAAAACATGTGGCTCAACCTTCGTGCCGCCGTTGGCAATTGGGGCCAACGCGCTAATCATTTGGAGGCTCGTAGTGGCAATCCCCTGCCCAAAGGTCATGTTGGCATAATCAATATCTGCAGCCTTCGTATCTTTTACACGCCCGGCCGCCTCACCCGCAAGCTCAACTCCAGTTTTTTGCCCAAAGCCAAATTTTTGAATGCCAGCATACAGCATTTCCTTACCAGCCTTGGTGATTTCATTGGGGTTCCCACCCATGAGCTTAAGGATATAGACCATTCCAGTGTTGATTGAATTTTTAATGACCAAAGACATATCAACCTGTCCGAACTTTTTCTTATCGGCGTTATTAATGGTGTACTCGCCAATCACCACCTCACCGCTATCATTAAAGCTCGTATTGGCTTCAACCTTATCGTTTTCAATCGCAATCGACATCGTGAGAGGTTTAAAGCCCGATCCAGGCTCAAACTGGCTAGAAACAGCGCTATTGATAAAGCTGCCATAATCTTCAGGCTTCACCGAAGCATAATTATTTGGATCGTAGTCCGGAGCATTCACCATAGCTTTAATTGCGCCGGTGTAAGGGTCCATCACTATGATGCTGCCGCTAGCTGCCTTGTTGTCGACGAGAGCTTTTTTGAGTGCCTTCTCAGCAACCCCCTGAATGTAGCGGTCAACCGTCAGGACATACGACGAGCCATTGCGAGGCTCCTCAATGATATTGTCCTGAGTAGAAAGCGGTACGCCCTGACTGTCGGTAACGGCTTTTAATTGGCCGTTTCTTCCTGATAGGTCCGCATTCAAATATTCTTCCAGCCCATATTGACCTCGCCCGTCACTATTCACGTATCCAGTCAGATGCCCAAACAGTGCCCCTTCAGGATAAGCCCGATAATCACGGTCACGTAGCACGACGCCGCGAATTTTCGCTTCGGCAACCTTTTTGGCAACGTCCTGATCCACCTGCTGTTTCAGCTCTACATAGCGATTCTTGCCAGTAAACGTAAGCTTTTTCTCTAAATCCTTTTCTTCCGATTGCAGGATGGGCGCCAATGTAGCAGCGGCTTCTTTTGGATCCTCTATCAGCTGCGGGTCGGCGTAGACATATTTCAACGAGTTATTCAGCGCTACAGGATAGAGTTCGCCATTTTCCTCAACATACAACTCACCCCGCTTAGCCGGGATTTCAAATTGTCGTGATTGCTGGGCCGAGGCTTTATCGGCATAAAAATTATGCTTCAACACCTGTACTGTCACGAGGCGGCCAAAAATAATCACCATCGGCAAGACGAATATTCCGGCCAATACATAAAGCCGAATATTACTCATACCATAGACGACGGTTCGTTGTCGTGTACTTCGCAGTGCACCCTCCTACGGCTTAAAGATAAAAATGCTAACGCTGTGCGTAACTTACATTTTGCACTGGTGTCATAGCTTGTGCAACCTGTGAGTTACGAGCTTCGGCAATCGATTGCAAACGAGCCGCATCAATACGCAACTGCTCTTTCTCAGCCTGTAAGGTTGTACGCTTGGCTTCCAGGGTTGAAAGTCGGTAATTTAAGGTTGAAGATTTAGAAACTTGATTAAGATACAAAAGTGACAGAAGTACCACCAAAGCAATCAACATAAATGAAACAGAAATCGGTCCAGCCTGCACACGGGCTTCGACACGAGTAAGATTTTGATTGCGTACCAATCTGGAAGTACTTGGGTACATAGAGGCTCCTTTTGTATTTTTGGTGTGTTTTTGTGTTTGTTTTTTTTGAATACAGTTAATCAGGGCTGTTACACCCTGATTAAATTACTTGATTACGCGAACCTTTAGTCGGGTAGCGCGTGGGCTCATATTTCGTACTGATACGGTCATAAGACCTCCTTTTTTTGTGTTATTTTTTTCTTTTCGACGGCTCGGAGTTTTGCGCTCCGGGCTCGTGGATTGTAATCAATTTCATTGGGTGCCGGTATTATCGGCTTTTTGGTAACCAAGCGAAACTGCGATTCCTGTAATGCTTGTCCTGTAATAGTATCGCATATATCACGCGTAATGTCACGCATTTTTTGTTTAATTATGCGATCTTCGAGCGAGTGAAAACTTATTACTGCCAACCTCCCTCCAGGAGCTAATGCCGCCAGAGCAGCATCCAGCATCGTCTCGAGAGCATCAAGCTCGCGATTGACCGCGATGCGGAGCGCCTGAAAAGTTCTTGTCGCTGGATCAATCCGATGATAGCCTTTTGGGTACTGCGAACGCACAATATCGGCGAGCTGATGAGTTGTTGTTATTGGCTGCATGCTACGCGCCCGAACAATTGCTCTGGCTATCTGACGAGACTTCTTATCTTCTCCATATTGCCAGATGATAGTCGCTAAATCTTCTTCTTCAATCTGTGCCAAATAATCGGCTGCACTGACTCCCCGATTCTGATCCATGCGCATATCAAGCGGTGCATCATGCTGAAAAGAGAATCCCCTCTCCGCATCGTCAAGTTGCGCACTGCTAACTCCTAAATCTGCCAACACCATGTTTGGTGAAGGTATACTTTGCCAATCTACTTCTGCAAAGTTAGCGCGATGGATATGAACTCGTGCATCAGCCTGAAACGTATCATAGAGTGCTTCGAGGGCAGTCTGATCTTGGTCGACGAGAAAAGCTTGGCCATTAGGCCCAAGCCGATCCAAAACTAAGCTCGCGTGACCACCGAATCCAGCGGTGAGATCAACATACACCTCACCGTGAGCCGGCTGCAAAACCCCTAAGACTTCTTTCTGTAAAACAGGAATGTGTCGCTGTGTCATGATGTCAAGGTTACCTATTTAGCAGCCAACTGTCTATATCTGTTTTTGTTTTTGAAAGTTGTGAGGTGTGTTCCACTCGCGAAGGAGTGGATGTGGCAAGGACCAGTCGTGTGATTAGTCCTTGTGTTTGAACATATGTTCAAAGAGTTGAAAGTTTGTGAGGTGGAGTTTTTTTGAAAACAAGAATGTACATGTCCCTATTTGGATACGCCGAGACGCCTAAAGCGCTGCTGACTGCCAAATAGCTAACCTGATTTTTGATTTTTATGTCTATTTCAAAGTACTTGATTTGAAGTGATCTCAAATCCCCTCATCTAGTTACTATTTTGCCATGAGGCGAAAATAGCGGCCCGCTCGGACAGCGATGATATCGCGACCGATGCCGGCATAAGCCAGATGATGGGGCTCGAGAGTAATGCGGCCCTGCTTGTGATCAAGCTTGGCTTCTACTCGACCAGTTCGGAATCTTACATTTAGATCGGCAATTCTTTCATCAAGAATGTCACCACGTAATGCTTGCTCCATTTCCTGGTCCCAAATCTTTTTAGGATACACGTGAAGGTACTGACCAAAACCGCGCGTAATTACTACCTCTTCGCCAAGCTCCTCATGGAGTGCGCTCGGAATAGTAAGGCGATTCTTGGTGTCAAGGCGTCGTTCGAAGTAATCCATGGGTCCCGTTGTTCTCCTCGTCTGTTGCGTCGTGTGGTTTTTTTACTACCCACACTTACCCACTACCATAACTATATTACCCACAAATACCCACGTCAACACATTTACATAAGTTTTTTGGTGTTATCCACAAGAATATGCAATACTAGACATAATAGTTATGCCTCGACACAAAAAACATCGCGCCAAACAAACGATAAAGTCGAACTATATCCGTTCGAGCTTCTTTGGTGTCGAAGATAGCCTCGTTTCCACAACCGGTCTGGTTGCAGGTATTTCTGTTGCCACCCACGAAGTTGAGTTCATTCTTCTGGCTGGTTTTGTTGCCGTTGCTGTAGAGGCCATCTCCATGTCCGCTGGTGAGTTTTTATCTGAAGAAACTGAACAAGATCTAAATCGAACAAAACGCCACTCCAACCCAATCATTGGTGGCGCAATTATGTTTGTGTCCTACTTCGCCGCTGGCATGATTCCAATCCTGCCGATTCTCTTCTTCCCCATCGACTATGCCGTCTATGTTTCTATGGCAGCCGCCTTAGTTGGACTGTTCCTCTTAGGCCTCATGAAAGGAGCACTCACAAAGCGTAATATTCTAAAAAGTGG
>JAUPVH010000008.1 GCA_030917125.1 Patescibacteria group bacterium
CCGATCTATGGAGTTTGCCTCCACGCTCGACCATACCGACAATAGGCGTTTTACTATTCTTGCTGCCGTGACCTTGCGCGCCTTTGCCGGTGAGTGTTTTGAGCCGCTTGCTGTAGTGCTTGTTGCTATCCTTGCCACCAATGTAAGCTTCGTCCATTTCAACTTCACCAGTGAGCAGTTCAAAGCTGTCATTTTCAAAGACGTAACGAATGCGCTGGAGTATGAACCAAGCAGACTTTTGAGTAATGCCCAGATATTTGCTTAGTTGGATCGAGGAGATGCCTTTTTTGTAGCTACCGCATAGGTAGATAGCGAGAAACCACTTTTGGAGCGGGACAGGGCTATCTTCAAAGACGCTGCGCGTACGAACTGTAAAGGTATTGCGACAGCTCGCACACTTAATACGGCCGCTGGCTAGTTTATAGGTCTTTACGTCAGTCTCGCCACATTTCGGGCAGGTTACGCCGTCAGCCCAACGGCTCCTGAAGAGGAAAGTTTGGCATTGTTCCTCAGTATCGAATTTTTGATAGAATTGGATGAGATTGAAGCTTTCCATATCTCTAGTTTATCAGGGGTGGATGGTAACGTCAAGTATATAATTGCCCAAATTTATGTTATTATGTGGTTATATAGTGTTTAATGGTACTTTAGGTAGCGCCAGAATTGAGGTGTGGGATGATTTCATATCTTCGTGCAACAAGCCATCAACCAAAAATAACCAAGAGTGAGCAGCTGCAAGCAGGTAGCTGGATCCGAGTAGAAAGGCCTTCTGAAGAAGAGATTAAAGCATTGGTTAAGCTTGGGCTAGATACCGATATACTGCATGATGCCATTGATCCACATGAGGTACCACGAATTGAGCCAGCCGGAGAGTGGATATATTACATTACCCGCCTGCCAGATACCGATGATGATTTTAACGATTTTACCACACCAATTTTGTTTGCTCTGAGTAATGAGTATCTTGTAACGGTTAGCCGAGATTCACTCGGTCGTCTCTGGCAGCCATTTATTGATAAAATTTCTGCACCGACCACACAACAAACTAAGTTATTTATGCTAATGATGGAGGCTGTCGCCAGACAGTATCAATCTAGAGTAGCATCTATTAATCGTCAGATGCGCGCCCTTACCGGAAACGTCACCAACTTGAACCCAAAAGACATAGCCACCCTGGTTGAGTACGAGCGTAAGTTGAATGATTACCTCGATGCCCTCATTCCAGCAAACACTGCGTTGGAAAAACTGCTTAACGGAAAGTTACTTACACTGTACGAGGATGATAAAGATTTAGTTGAAGACCTTTCTGTTGATCTAGAGCAGGTGATCGCAAGATGTAAAAGCTTACTGCGAACAATCACCAATGTACGCGATAGTTATCGGGCTGTTATGGATACACGCTTAAATGAAACTATTCGCCTACTTACAGTTATCACCCTGGCACTCACTATTCCAACCGCATTAGCTGGCTTGTACGGCATGAATGTCGACTTACCGGGCAATGAGTCTGCTCCACACATGTTTTGGCTTATAGTGGCTGTCAGCATACTCTCAGCAGGCGCACTTAGTTATTACTTTCTCAAAAAACGTAATTAGTCTTAAAACTGTGGCTCAACAAGTACAGTAGCCGATAGATCCGGGCGAAACTGTTCAAAGTAATCAGAATCATTTGGGCCCCAGACTGTATCCCAAAGCAGAGTAGTGTCGTCATCTCTAAACAATTCAGCCTCATTTGCGTCTCGCTTTTTTGCAGAAACAAGCGCTATATCCTGCGGACAATCTATCCATGCAGAGTAACTCTAGAAGGGCATGAGATTAGGATGAATGACTCCACAGCCTTCGATGACAACAATCTCGCCGATAGAGAGCTCGCGCCACGCGCCACCAACACCACTTGCCCATTCGCCCGAATGAAATTGCTGGTATCGTAAAGTCTTCCCAATGACTGCGCGTCGAAGAATCTCATTTTGTAGTCGCAATCTATCAAACGTAGACCAATCTGCTGAACGGTGCGTCCGCTCGCCAATGATAAAATCATCAATCGGTATGATACTTACTGATTCAAGCTTCTCCACAACAAAGTTAGCAAGTGTTGATTTACCCGAGCCACCAAATCCTGATATCGCAACAAACACAGGCTTAGTGTCGAGGGGTTCTATCTGCTGGATATGATAAACCAACTCTTCTTTAGAAATTCTATTATGCGACATTGGCTACACATTAACATACTTGCCACGGATGTGTCGCAAAACCTGTCGACACCCCAAAGCACAAATCAATCAAGTAAATGTGGACAATGCCTCTAAAATTAATGCTACTGTTATCAAAATCCCGAGCCCAAGACTCGGGAATATTCATTTCTGGCGCAATTCTACAACCGCGCTCGAACCCATTTTAGTGCAAATGTCTGAAAGGCGGGCGGGGTGTCGCCCCGCCTAGCCGAAAAACCCACCTCCTTTTGATTTCTTTTTTTGAGATTTCCCCCGCCGAGATTTTTTAGAAGCGGAAAAAGGGGTGGTTTTTCGGGTTTGCCCACCGCGAGCGGTGGAATCATCTATTTTTGTGCCAAAAATACACCGTAAGGAACAGCCGAGCCACCACGTTCGTAGCCATCGTACCCCTCTGCGTGTATTAGCTGGAAGCCAGCTTGCTCAAGTAAATCGGCTATCTCATCGGGAGTATGGCGATACACCGTTACATCTATGTCATCGTAGTGAGTTTCTGGCTCTAGGGTGCGAGTACCGTCGATAAGCTCTGAAGTAAACGCAAATACGCCGTCTTCTTTGAGACTACTGTAGACCTGTCCGAATACACGCGGCAAATCTTTAGCAAATTCCAGTACACCCACTGCTTGAGCAACATCGACAGAACCCACAAGATCGCCGATAGGTAATTGACCGTTAATGTCTGCTTGGCGGAGCGAGCCATGTTCACCAACAACTGTTTGGGCGGTATCGAGCATAGCCTGGTCGTGGTCAAGACCGATGACGGTTGCACCCTTGTCGGCGTAGCCACTAACGGCTAACCCTGTACCAATACCGATATCCAGCA
>JAUPVH010000009.1 GCA_030917125.1 Patescibacteria group bacterium
TACAATGAGGAAAGTATGAAAAAAGAACGAAAAACATGGTTTAAGGCGCGTGCAGGTGGAGCAGGCTGGTTGCCGAATAGCTGGCAGGGGTGGTTGCTGGTGTTTATTTGGTTGCTCATCGTTACTGGGGTTATATCTTGGCTCAATTTAGTATTTGAAAATGTTTGGCTGGCGATGGCGCTTTCAATTGTGTGGTGTAGTTTTATGCTAGGAGTGCTTTCGGTTATTGCCAAGCTCAAAAGTAGCCAGCCTGAAAAAATCAGCGCTTCCGGAACAACTCAGGCATGAAGTTTGCACTGTTTGTGCATTTAATAGCCTTTGCGGTTGGTTTTGGTTCGGTGATGTTGGTTGATATTATCGGAGCACTTTGGGTGCTTGGTAAAACTGATAAGCAGCTCGTACTAAAAGTGAGTGCTATTGCCCAAAAAATTATTTGGGTGAGTGTGGTGCTGCTTGTGGTGAGTGGGTCACTCCTGTTGCCGGATCAAATTTCGGCTCGTACTCGCATAAAGCTTGCCGCGGTGATTATCTTAATTATTAATGGAGTGCTCTTGGATCGACTCCACAAGGCGACCGAGGCCGCACATCAGAGTAAATTTCTTGAATTGCCACGCGCCTTGCAGATGCGCAGTGTTGCGCTGATTTCGATTTCTCAGCTAACCTGGTGGACGGCTATAATTATTGGATTTTTAAATAGCTCTAGCCACGTGCTTTAACGAGCTTTTTAAGCTCTTCGCGCACAACTTTTCGATCATCCCAAGCAGATTTCTTGCCATTAATAACAATCGATTGTTCGGCACCTTTGCCGGTAATGAGTACTAAATCACCTTTTTTGGCGAGTGCAAGCGCCTGGGCGATGCCAGCGCGCCGATCGGCAATTCGCCAATACGTTTGATCGAGTATGCCGCCGGTTTCTTCAACGCCATCAGCGATATCATCGAGGATTTTTTCCGGGTCATCTCGGTAGGGGTCAACGTTTGTGAGCACCACATAGTCACTGCCACGCATCGCGATTTGGCCCATGATTGGACGTTTGAGCTCGTCGCGTCCACCACCTTCGGCACCTAAGAGCGTAATGATTTTGTGATCTTTATCAATCATGTTGGCGGCACTATCCATGAGCGCCTGCATGCCAGTTTCTTCGTGTGCATAATCTACGATGACATGAAAGTCCTGGTCGGCTTCAATGCGTTCCATACGGCCAGGAATGACGCCAAGCTCATTTAAGCCACGGGCAATTACTTGAGGGGATTTACCGAGCTCAAGAGCAGCCGCAATTGCACCGGTAGCATTACTGACATTTATCTCACCAGGAATTGGAATCTGGTAAGGGTGTTTGTTGATGACGAATTCTGCTCCAAGTGCCGTGGTGTGAATGCGGGTTGCGCGGTAGTCGCTTTTTTTCGAAACCGAGTAGCTTCGTTTGATGTCGGCGATATGGTCGAAGTATTGGGTGAAGTGCTCGGCATCAGAGTTGGCAATGAGGATTTTTGGCTGCAGGCGACCTTGAACTGTTTTGGGCTTTTGTGACAAGCTCGCAAACACGCGTTTGTTGTGTTCGTGCAGTACATCAAGTGAGTAGTTATGACTGGCCATGATTTCGCGCGTAACATTCGTAAAAATGAGCATATCAAAATAGATACCAACATGACGCCACTGAGCCTGACCTTCAGAGGGGACTTCCATAATGGCGTAGCGACAATCGGCTTGGCGCATTTCGGCGAGGACTTTTTGCATGCGATGACGACCTGGCATGGTCATGTGATACGGGTTGAGTCGCTCTTCGTGGCCAATGCGTATATTGGCTGTGCCAATCAGGCCAACTTTTGAACCATCTCCAGATAGCGCTGCCCACAGGAGGTTGGCGAGGGTGGTTTTTCCTTTAGATCCGACTACGCCGATTACGATCATGTGGCGGCTGGGGTGACGGTAGGCAAAACTCGCCGCCAAAGCTTCAATATAATGAAAGCTATTTACGGCACTTTGGGGAACAAGTTTTTTGATTCGATGCAACATACTCTCTATTGTAAACGTTTTTTGCTGTACCGTCAGACTTCTCATGGCCGGCGAGATAGTTGATAATGGGAGCGATGAAGAAATTGCACATTGTATCGGCTGGAACTGCCGAGGGGAGCGTGAATTACGGGTGCGAAACTGCACCGGAGGTGCTTTTGCAGTCTGGCCTGCAGGAAAGATTGCTGCAAGATGCGTGGAAGCTTAAGCTGTCGAGCGTCACAGCAGTAGCTGAAGATAATAATTATGAAGATTTGGGCTTACGAAATGCGACAACGTTAATTCCGTGGTTGCAGGAGCTGTATCGTCAGCTAGCGCGTAATACTTCTTACGACGAAAAGGCCCTTGTGCTTGGGGGCGATCATTCAATCGGGGCGGTCAGTCTGCTTGCCACGAAGCAACGCTACCCGGATGCTGTTTGTGTGTATGTAGATGCCCATCCGGATGCTCACACCCTCGAGTCGTCGCAAACGCGCAATATCCATGGCCTACCATTACGCATTGCTGCCGGACAGACACTGGCAAAGTATTTTCCGGGGCCCTATTATGCGCCCTCAGAAATTTATTTGGTCGGCATAAAAGATATTGATACAGAAGAGGCAAACTGGCTGGCGGATCAGAATATTAGGCACGCCACCATGGATACAATTCTGGAGCAGGGAATTGGTAACGTGATGCAGCAGGTGCGTGAATGGATAGGCGATCGACCGCTGCATGTAAGCTATGACATCGATGCCATTGATGCTACTTTTGCTCCGGGTACAGGAATCCTCAATGCCGGCGGCCTCACATATCGAGAAGCTGAATATCTGCCGCGTAAATTGGGTGCGATCAATCCCGTAGCCGTAGACATGGTGGAGGTTAATCCACTGCGGGATGAGGCTGGCAAGACCGTGCGCTTGGCGCAGGAGCTGATCGTGAAGCTACTTGGGGGAGAGTGGAATAGTTATCAAGACTATTTGCACTCTGATATGCAGTGAAAAAGATAGCTCGCCACCGCCGTGAAGAAACGAGATCTCAGTTAATTTTATTGAGCATAGTTGTGGGTATTGGGATGTTTCTTGGTTTCTTTGGTTGGCGACTGTGGTTGAATGGTGACAGATTCGATAGGATTACGCCTCAGCCAATTTCGTTAGCCGATAGGAGTGATCGGCAACGGGTGGAAATGCCGTGTTATGAGTTCTATTTGCCTCAGGATTTTGAGTTATTAAAGAGCCCGGATTGTCAGTTAAATGTCTATGCTCGTCCGCGTAAGCACGCGTATTTTCAGGTTACGCCATATTATAATCTGGCAACTGAAGATGACATGTTTGGCCGTTGGCGTGAGCGCTGGTTAACGCTCGGTGCGGTTGAGCGCTCAAGAGATCGCGTAATCATTGGTGGCCGCACGGCCTGGAAGCTCGTAGACTACTACCAGCAAAATGGTGAAAGCTTTGTGTCATACTTGGTATTTTTGGAAGATTCAATCAATGTTGATGGGCGAGATAGTATTCGGGCTTTCGAATTGCGCGCTTGGGCTACAAGCTCGGCCGATCAAGCTTTAGTAGATGAGGTTTTGCAGGATTGGCGTTGGCGTTTTTAATATGATTCTGCTCAAAGTACTCATGCTATACTAAGCTTAGTAAATGCTAAGCCTATTATGAATCCGACTGACCCTCACGCACCCCAGCCCAACCCTCATCCAGAGCCGCCATCGAATGTGCCTCCGTCGCAGCCACCTGCCGAGGTGCCGGTGTTTCGTAACCCTCTTGCTCAAGGATACGAGGAGGGAACTGCTCAGTTGCCTCCTATGGCTCCAATGCCTGCTGCCGAACCAGCACCCCAGCCGCCGGCGCCCACACCTGCTCCTGAGCCTACGGTTGCGCCTGAATTTCCCCAAAATCCACCGATTACATCACCCCCAGCTAGCCCTGTGGAATCTCCACCGCCTGCGTATCCGGTGGCACCCCCAGCCCAACCAACCGTGAGTGAGTTATCAAATTCACCAATTAAGCCAGCCCCAGTCAGGCTAGCTCCTTTACCGCGTAATGACGATATGCATGCGGATGGCTTACAGGCCACTTCGCAGGCTGCACCATTTGGCGCGACTCCGGAAAATGTTGCTCCAGCGCCGGCGATAGCGAGCGGTACACCTGCGGTAAGTAAGGCCCCGCGTAAGCCAATTGGCCTGATAGTTGGGGTTGCGGTTGGTGTGGTGGTTTTGCTTGTAGCGGCAATCGGTGGCTACGCCTATTTTGCGAGTCAGAAAGAACAGCCAGCCGCTTCATCAAGTCCAACCACAGCTGGTTCGGTACGCGATAAGACAGAAAAGCCAACTCAGCCTTTTAGTGAAAAGATTTCTACCGATTGCTATGTGGCTCAGTCGTTGACGCCGGTGGAAACTCAGCAGAATAAAGACTGTGCATTATCTATCACATATGGTGAACAAAAAATTTCTTCAATATTCGTTTCTGCTCTCGGCCAATTTGATATCGCTACAGATGAGAATTCCAGCACAGAGGCGCAAAATAGCGCTAGTGAAATCAATACGCAAAAGTACCTTGATGCACTCATCGCTGACATTATCCCGAAGGATCTTGTAACGACACGTGAGGATATAAAAGTTGGCGGCTTAGATGCCACAAAAGTAGTTGGTAAAAAAGACGAAGCTTCAGCCGTTGATGTGGCATATGTGTTTATCATCCTTCCTGAAGGTGACAGAACCTTTGGCGAAAAGACATTTGTCGCCTTTATCGTTACTGGTGCGTATAATGATGACTATAGCCGTAAGGGTTTTGACCAGTTTCTCTCAACATGGTCTTGGAAGTGAGCTAGGAGGAATATATGCCCAATGTAATGCAGCCGCAAAATCATGAACATAAATATCGCGTATTGGCAGTAGTGCTTGGCTTGGCTGCCGCTGTGTTTGTTGGCTTGATTACGTTTACTTTGCTCAGTAAAAAAGCCGCTGACGATAAGAAAAAAGCCGATAGCCAGTCAGCTGTCGCAGATGTTGTTGGCGCGGGGGAGTTACAGGGTAATGAGCAGCGTGGCAAGGGTAAAATTGAATCGGAGTGTTATAGCTTTGAAGTACCTCGCAGTGTGAGTTTAGGCGTAAATCAGTATTGTGCGGTGGATCTTGGCTATGGCTCGGGAGAAGGGAATCTTTTAGTCGTTAAGCCCACAGCTATGGCTCTGAACGAAAAGGGTGAACTGAGCTTTGAAAGAAGTTTAGAGGGCTACAAGAAAAACCTCCAGAATACCGGTGTGACAATCGAATCCGAAGAATCCTTAAAACTTGACGGTCAAGACGCCGCACGGCTTACCACCGTTCAGGGGAGTGAAAAGAAAATCCTCATATTTGCCCAGACGAGTAATGCCGACCACCTTGATAGCGCAGGGCAAACGGTTCAGGGGGTTGAAGTGAGTACTCCAAATAATACAAAAGAGCAGTCTGAGGTGATGGCTGGCGTAATCCAAACCTGGAAGTGGCGATAGAGTCTCGCGCTGCTAATACCTCACCAGTAGCTCTCATTGTTCATGGTTGGAATGACAACCCTGAAGAGGGTTGGTTGGGTTGGCTGAGTGAGCGACTTACAGCACAGGGGTATGAAGTACGTGCCCCGCATTTAAGCACCCAAGAAAGACCGCTTTTACAGCGGTGGGACGAACAAATTCGTCCTCTCGCGGCTGATCTGGACGAGCATAGCCTTATCGTGGCACATTCTCTGGGTTGTTTTATTGTACTGCGTCTTTTGGAGTCGCTAGATTTACCGAGGCCCATTGGTCAAATCGTATTGGTGAGTGGCTTTTATGACGCACCCAATGAGTCTGCGCGTAGGTTTTTTAGCCCCGAACCAAACTGGGCTCTTATTCGCTCGCAGGTGAAAAAAACAGTCTGTATCGCTTCAGGTGATGACACAATCGTCACGCCAGACCGCTCTCGACGCTTGGCGCACAAACTCGACGCGGAGCTCGTCATGCTCGCTGAAAAAGGGCACTTTTTGGGGAGTCGAGGGATGGCCACTTTTCCAGAACTGCTGGATATCCTAGATTAACATAGCCTTTTTCGTTTACTCTTCGGTTTTGTATCTTAAAAGCATATAATAGGCACATGAATGACGTTGAAGAAGTAAAGCAGCGACTCGATATCGTCGAGGTGGTGGCCGGCTATGTTGAGCTCAAAAAAGCCGGTAAGGATTATCGCGGCATTTCTCCGTTCCGATCTGA
>JAUPVH010000010.1 GCA_030917125.1 Patescibacteria group bacterium
CGGCGGAATGGCTGACGCCGAAGCTGCCGGACTAGAATTCACTAACATCTAACGAAACGGAGAACACTCATGAAAATTACCGTATATAGCACCCAATCTTGCCCATTTTGTACTATGCTCACCAACTGGATGGACGAGAAAAATATGAGTTATGAAGAATACAAAGTTGACCAGAACCCCGAAAAAGCTCGCGAAATGATTCAGCGTTCTGGGCAAATGGGTGTACCCTTTACCTATATAGAAGCTGGCGATTATCACAATGGAGTGCTGGGCTTTGATCCAAGTGCCATTGAACATAGCCTGGTAGCGAGTGGAGCTCAAAATGAAGCCAAGTAAACATATTATCGACGTACGGGAGCCCCATGAGTTCACGGAAGGTCACGTGGAAAATGCTATCAATATTCCGGTTGGTCAATTGCAACAACTGCCTTCGCTTCACCTCGGTATTGAACCGACTGATGAAGTAATCCTGTACTGTCGCTCTGGCGGTCGAGCCGGCATGGCTTGTCAGGTCTTGGCTAACCTAGGCTACACCAGTGTTACTAACGGCATTAATCAGGCAACCGTAGAAGCTCAATACCTAGACCGTCCATAAAAAGAGTATACTGGACATATGAAAAAGGGCGGATTCTTTGTTTTTGCGCAATTTACCCTGCTCGCAATACTCGTATTGAGTGCTGCAAAGCCACCGGGAGTTGTGAGTTTTCTGCTAGCCGCCGCCGCGATCTTATTGGGGGTATCGGCGATGCTTGCAATGACCAAGCGAACGCTCACCGTTATGCCGGAAGTAGCCCGCGGAGCTGAACTGAGTACGGCTGGACCATACAAATATATTCGTCACCCTATGTATTCTGCAGTTATGCTGCTAGCCCTGGCGATGCTCGTGCAGGATTTTACAATCCTACGGCTCGGCGTATATGTAGCTCTTGTTATTGTGCTCATCTTTAAATCAAAGTATGAAGAAAAACTCCTCGCGTCTCATTACCGTGCATACGCTGCCTATCAAGAAAAAACTCAGCGCTTTATCCCTAAAATCTATTAAGTAAAAAACTCACGTTGTAATGTTGACAGCATGACTGCTATTTGTGTATTGTGTAGTTATAGATAGAACGTTCGTTCTAAAAAAGAGAGGGTCAAATATGGCAAACGATACACAACAACACATTTTTGAAGCCGCTAAGCGTATCTTTGCAGAGCGCGGTTACGATGGACTATCAATGCGTACCCTCGCCAAAGAGGCGAAAATCTCGCTGTCCGTTATTTACCATCACTATCCAGATAAAGATGTACTCTTGCAGCACATTTTTGACACCACCAACACTCAGCTTGGCCTTGAACGTAAAAAACTCAAGCCTGCTGCCACAATGTCGGACAGTCTCTTACAACGAGTGGAATTTCAATTTAAGCACATTGAAGAGGTGGTATTTGTACTTAAGTACTTCTTACACTACCGATCTGATTTTCAAAAAAATCCAACTGGATGGGTACCAGAAAAAACCAGTCTGCATATTGAAGAAGTATTGCGTCAAGGCAAAGCATCGGGTGAATTGCGAGAAGACATTGATGTCGTACAGGAAGCTAAGATTATCACTCATGCAATCAATGGTTTTCTCCTAGAATATTTCCCAGCCCAACCCCGCGGGCAAGAAAAACGGGAGCTTATTCGTCACCTGCATGCTTTTATTCTGCGCAGTATCGCAAAGCCAAACAGCATGGGGGTGCCTATGCCATAAATCTGCTGGTAGCAGCAATGTGATATATGTGTGAAGCAACTCATGAATTAATTGGAGGGAACTATGAATAATAAAAATTGGATCATCGGCATTGCTGCCGTGGTGGTCGTAGCGATAGGGGGATGGCTCTTGTTTGGCAACATGAACAACTCTACATCTGAAACGAGCCCGTCAGCCACCGAACAAGCATCGCCAGAAGCAGCAGCAACTCAAAACATTGTAGAGCTTGCAAGTGCCAACCCTGAATTTTCCACTCTAGTCACCGCTATCAAGGCAGCTGGACTGGTTGAGACGCTCTCTAGTGAAGGTCCGTTTACGGTATTTGCACCAACCAATGCCGCTTTCGAAAAGCTTCCAGCAGGAACGCTCGACAGCCTCCTAGCAAACCCAGAACAGCTGAAGGCAGTTTTGACCTATCACGTAGTACCAGATGACGTGACTGCCGCTGAAGTAGTAAATCTTACGAGTGCACCAACTGTGAATGGTAAAACACTCACAATCAGCGTTGATGGCTCAACCGTTAAGGTAAATAACGCAACTGTTACACAAACTGATATCGACGCTTCAAACGGCACGATCCACGTAATCGATACGGTACTCATTCCGTAACTCACAACAACTAAGGAGGAATCATTATGAACGTACTTAAACGAATCGCACTAGGAACCGCAGCTATGGCCTTTGTAGCAGCACCACTCACTGCCGCTTCAGCTCAGGCAAGTCACGGAACATCACAAAAAAATTGGGCGCAGAAGAAACAGTGCCGCGTAATTGATAGGCAACAGCAGTACCTTATCGATCGGTTTGACTTCCATAACAAGGGTCAACTCAACCGCTTCCAGCAACTCGTAAATCGCGAGAACAAGCTCAACTGTGCCACCAATGTGACAAGCTTTGACTACCTTAAGCGATTTGGTAACTTCGAGAGCCTTGTAGCTGCACTTGAATACACCAATCTCGATGACGCTTTGAATGGTCCAGGCACTTTCACCGTGTTCGCGCCGACTGATAATGCATTCGCTAAGCTTCCACCAGCACTTGTACAGGGGCTGTTAACTGATCCAGCGCAAAAGCCGGCTCTAGAAAACATCCTGAAGTACCATGTAATCGCAGGTGCAGCTGTACCATCCACAACAGCAGTAACCCTCACAGAGGCAACTATGTTGAACGGTGAAAAAGTACAAATTAAGGTACAGAATGGTAAACTCTTCCTGAATGATAGCCAAGTAGTTATCAAGGACGTAAAGACCAGCAACGGCGTAATCCACGTGATTGACACCGTACTTGTACCAACTAGCTAACAACAACCACATAACCGTCTTACCGCCAGACACCCCATCGTGGGGTGTCTGTATATATATACGTTTTTCAGATCTTTCTCAGCTAGCAAGAGCACAATAGTAAACAATCATGACACCCAACAAGCAAGCAAGCCTACATACACTGCATTTCGAAACCTGTGGACAGATTGAAAAACCACAAATTATTTTACTTCACGGGATTGCAACGAATCATTCAATGTGGAAAAAGCTCGCCACATCACTTCAGGACGAATATTTTGTGGTAAGTATTGATTTACTTGGGCACGGCAAAAGCCCCAAGCCAAAGGATGTGACCTATACCGCAGACCTACAAGTACAATCCATATACAGCACTCTTCAACAAGCGGGGTTGTTGCGAGAAAGCGTTATAGTTGGCTTTTCGATTGGGGCACTTATCGCCGCACGACTCACTTCCCGCTACCCAGAACTTGCTACGGTCAATATTCTAGTCGCACCACCGGTCTATCAGCCCAATAAAATAAAGGCCCTAGCACGACTCGATAATGCATATTTCAGTTTGTACAATCTCGTAAAACGTTTACCGCAGCCAGCCACCCTCCGATTCATCCAAATAGTACAACAATCTTTTCCTGCCCTGATTGGTAATAATGAATATAATGACCAAACGTGGCACCCAATTATGAGTACCGTGGCCCACACGGTGCAACAGCAAAGTTTTGTAAGCGATCTATCGTCAATCCCCTCAGCGGTACAAATCAACATCTTGCACGGTTCGCTCGACCATTTAGTAATTAAGTCACGATTGCGCAAAGCCATCGCTTCGCGCCCGCACACTACACTTCACAAAGTATTCGCTCCACACGCGCTGACACGAAACTATGTCAACGCAATTGAGCGCGCCTTACTTACCAAATCAACCCGAGAACTCGCAGGAGTATAAGCAATGAATCTGGTATACTAGTTAAAATGATAGAAGTAAAAGACGTAACAAAGACCTATGGCAAGGGAGATAATCTCTTTACTGCCCTGTATAAAGTAAACTTGACGATTCCTGACGAAGCAACTGTAGCTGTGATTGGTAAATCGGGTTCCGGCAAATCTACTCTTATGCATATTATGAGTGGACTCGATCATGCCACTAGTGGGGAAGTAGTAGTGAATGGTAAGAGCTTACCAGATATGAAACCACGCGATATTGATCACTTTCGAGCCACTGAAATGAGTTTTATTTTTCAGGCTTTCTTTATAGAGGCTAACCAAACTTGCTATCAGAATGTGATGCTGCCGCTTGAAATTGCTCGAGTAGGTCGCCGCGATCGTCGTAAACATGTACTTGAAGCTTTGAAGGCCGTTGGCCTTGAGGATAAAATTGATTCTTTAGCGGCAAATTTATCTGGCGGACAAAAACAGCGACTGGCGATTGCTCGCGCGATCGTAAACAAGCCGAAGCTCATCTTTGCCGATGAACCAACCGGTAACCTCGATAGCGCAACCGGCGATGTTATTATTCGCTTGCTGTTTGATCTCAATAAAAAACTTGGCTGTACTCTGATTATTGTTACGCACGACCCCGAACTCGCAGAAAAGTGCCAAATGGAAATTCGCATGAAGGATGGCGAAATTAAAGAAGTAACAGGATTGAGCCAGTTTGATAAAAAGCCAAAGAAAAGTGCCAAGAAAGGTGCTAAAAAGTGATCCTTCGCGACCTCATCCGCCGTTCTGGCCGTAGCCTAAAAAGCGCCAAGGGCCGCACAGTTCTGACTGCCCTTGCGATTGCCGTTGGTACGTTTGCGCTGACACTCACACTCGCCGCCAGTAATGGGGCGACTGCGTTTGTAAATAAAGTAATATCTGAAAACTTCGATCCCGCTGAACTTATTGTTGCTGCGGATGA
>JAUPVH010000011.1 GCA_030917125.1 Patescibacteria group bacterium
GGGCGGAGTTGGTAGTCCAGCTAAAGCAACGGCTGCAAGAGCCTTTTTGTCGGCAGTTTCTCCCAGTATATCGCCAGCCCTAATGACACCACCTAAGCTATCCCAATCGGGATGAGTCTCTGAGCCTACAGCAGTTGAACCAAAAAAATCCAGCGACTTGGATTGGGTGATGCTCGTTAATTCGGCCGTAACGATGGCTTTTTCGCGCCCCAGTAATGCAAACCATTTCATATAGTTCATCATAGCACTATTGATATCGCCAAAATGCCTGAAACACCGTAGTATAGGATTATGAAGTTGCGTCATTTTGCCTTTTTTGTGGCATTGGTGCTGTTGGGATTGTTGTTTTTACGCAATGCTGGCCAGCTTGAGCAGTTTATTGCACTCTTGAAGGAACTTAATATTTGGGTGCTCTTATTGGTGTTGCCGGCGCGTTTTGGTTACTACTGGGCGAGCACTCGGTTTTATGATCATTTTTTTGGTGGCATTTACAAAAAGCGCATACCGTTCTGGCGTCTGTTTGAGGGGGTAGTAAGCATGAATTTTGTGAACACTGTTGTGCCTACTGGAGGAGTTTCTGGGGCGGCGTATTTTGCGCAGATATTTCGCACGAAAATTTCGCAGAAGCAGTCATTTATCGCTCAGTTTTTTTGGTACATTGCGACTTTTTTAAGTTTAGTGGTGATTCTTGCCGTAAGCTTTTTGGTACTCTTTTTCTCTCAATCGATAATTCAGGTTAGTTATCGGTTAGTGCTGATTGTCGTGAGCCTGCTCTTATTTATTGCCCTTTCCATGATTGCCATGACGCTAAATCCGCGGCTTTTTGAAAGAGTATTATTCTACGCCACCAGACCCATTAACTGGGTTTTGAAGTTGTTACGGAAGGGTAGAATTGGCGAGCGACAAACTACCCAGTTTGTTGATGGTTATCGAACACTGATTGAATTATTTGCACAAGACCCACGGCGCGCGCTGCGGCCATTGGGTGATGCACTGATGTGTATCTCGTTTGAGATACTCAGTATTTTTATTGTTTTTCTCGCTTTCGGCCAATTAGTGAACCCTGGTATGGTCGGAGCGGCCTACATTTTCGCGCTTCTGATGTCGACACTCTCGTTTTTCACGTCCGGAGTTGGCATGTACGAAGCTACGATGGTCGCCGTGATGGTGGCACTCGGCGTACCGTTTGGTCTGGCTTTCTCAGTTACGACGATTTACCGTCTCCTGGCATTGTGGATGTTCATTCCAGTAGGGCTGTGGTTCTATAAGCGCCAAGTGCTTGATGAAGGGGATAAAACGAGTGTCTGAAGAAGTTCTGTCGGTAACGGAGCTGCGTGAGTTCGTAAATCAGACACTCAGCTATGCCTATCCGCTTGTTGTCGTTGAAGGTGAAATCTCCGGTTTTCGCATTAATCAAGGAAAGTGGGTTTTTTTTGACCTTAAGGACAGTGAGACAACGATTAGCTGCTTTATGACTAAGTATCAACTGAAGACGGTGCTTGAGGACGGCATGTTGGTACGGGTGGCGGCTACCCCGAATCTGACCAAGTGGGGTAAGTTTTCATTAACGGTGAAGGAAGTGGAGCTGGCCGGAGAAGGCGAAGTCATGCGTGCCTTTGAGCTTCTGAAGGCCCAATTTGAGAAAGAAGGCTTGTTCGCTCTCGATCGAAAGCGTCCACTCCCAACCTATCCGCAAAAAATTGGCTTGATTACCAGTCGTGATGCCGCGGCTTACAATGACTTTTTGACTATTGCTCAGGATCGTTGGCCACTGGCCCAACTTACGCATATACATGTTCATGTGCAGGGTATGCAGGCGCCGACAGACATTGTTCGGGCGATACAGACGTTTAACGTCGATTATCCTGACATGGAGGCCTTGGTGGTAATCCGAGGCGGAGGTAGTGCAGAGGATTTACAGGCCTTTCATCAGGAAGACGTGGTGCGTGCAGTGTATGGGAGTCACATTCCAGTTATTGTAGGGATTGGTCATGAAGATGACGTAAGTTTAGCGGAGCTGGCAGCGGATGTGCGGGCCTCAACCCCAACCGATGCCGCGCGACGGCTTTTACCGGATCGGCGAGAGGTTGCGAGTCAGCTACAACGACTCAGCGATCGCAACGAAGGTGCAATACGCGTTGTTTTGGACCGTATTGAGCGGGCTTTAGCCGTGTTTGAAGTGCAACAGGCCAGAGTAATCGGCGGGTTGCTTGATCGGCTTGGGCGAACGCAGGAACGTATGCAGGTTGTGATGGAAAAAATGTTGGCAGCACTACATTATCGAGTTGAGTTGGCTCAGCGTACACTAGTTGGGGTGGACCCGGAGCGGATTTTAGCCCGGGGCTATGCAATTGTTCGACAAGGTGCGAAAGTTATCCATGCGCCGACCGAGATTCAGCCAAGTCTGCCAGTTCTGGTACAATTGCATAAAGGTATGGTAGAAATGACCCTTGGAGGAAAGGAGATTACTGATGACGAAACCCAAACCAGTCTCGAGTTTTCGTGATAATTTAGCCGAGCTCGAAGAGATTACTCAGGCCCTTGAGAGTGAAACGATTGATTTAGAGGAAGCTTTGCAGTCATTTGAGCGAGGTAGTGAGCTTGTCGCAAAGCTCAAACACCAGCTAGAAGCGGCTCAGTTACGCGTGCAGGAGATTCAATTAAAAACTGCAACCGAAAAATCTGACGAAGAAGGACTAGACAAAAAAATATAAATATGGTATAGTACGTGATTATGCATCATGACTACGCCACAATTCTATTAAAACAGCACGCTAATGTCGCTTCAGAGCGCACCGCTGCGCATGCAATGAAGGTACTTGATCGACACGTACTGGAGCTTTTCTCATCTGATATGCGCGATTTTGCACAGCAGCTACTTCCAGGTATGACTCGCCGCCGCCTTGGTAATCGCTTTGGTTTACATCGCCCGGTTCCTAAGGGAGATTCTATTGAGTACAGTGCTTTCTTAGATAAGATTCGCAAGGACCTTGGGCTCACTGATCAAAGTGAAGCTGAAATGTATTTTGACGCTTACATGCAAAGTCATATGAGCTTGATGACCAACAGTGCCCGTCTAGAATTTGCCTCCATTTGTGAAGGTGATGTGCTGCGCGCTTACCTGCGTGCCGTTGACGCACTCGTTTAATCGTACTGCTCAGTAATTGATAAGGAGAGGGTATGTCGCATATATTGCAGACCAGTAAGCTTGATGACGACGCTGCACTATTTGCGCTGACACTCGGCCCTGCAAATCGCACGAGTATCGCGCTGTGTGGTGGGAGTCAGCGCGGTTTTGCCGATGTCTCACTCTTATATGGTGTTTGGCATCAATTGCGCCTGCCGGTGTCGTTAATTATTCCTGTCGGCTTAGAGCGGTTTATGCCGTCTGGTGTTCCCTTGGCTGTGAGCGATGATATAAGGCTGAAAAATCAATTACCGACTGCCTGGCAGTTGATTGATAGCGCTGGTCTCGTAGTAGTGGGGCCTAATATGCAGCTGACGAGTGCTCAGCAGGTATTTTATACTCGTCTTTTACCAAAGATTACTGTGCCTACAGTTATCACCGCTGAAGCTCTGTCGTTATGGGCGATCGAGCAGTCGGTTCGTGATAATTCGAAGCTCGTCTGGCTACTGAGCTGCGAGCAAGTCGAAAAAATGATGCAAGCTGATGCGGGCAAGATAAACCGCGCTCGTGGTATTTTTGGTGTTGCTGAGTACCTGCAGCAGTTGCCCGTAAAATCTGATTTTATTATGCTCTACGACGATATGAACCTGTATAGCTACGTGACCGCCACAGATACACTTATTCATACTCCGCTTCAGGGCTCCGAACGGTTAGCTCGTGACTTGGTAGTGAGCTTATTGCCGGTGACGGTATTTGCTCGTTCGCAAGGCATAGCTTTGCAGGAGAAGCTCAAAGTACTCCATGCGCTTTTTGCTCAAATTGGTGGCCAGAGCATCGGCACTCCAGAGAGTTGGTCAACCGATATTAAGCGTCTTTTAGCCTAAAGCGAGGACTAGACGGCTTCTGGCAGATAGTTTCGGGCAGGGCTTTGCTCGGGGCTAGGTGAAGTACTTGGGCTTTGCGTACTGTCGTCGCCACCCATACCGATAAGTCGTAGTATTTGATCAAAGAATGACGGCGCATTGCCTGGCAGGGCAGCATCGTTAGTGTTTTCTGCCGCGGCAATTTGTGGTTGCTGTTCTGGCCGGAGTGGTGATGGCTCGATTTGGTTAGCGGTGATAATGAGCCGCTTCCAGCTTGTACCAGGCGGAGTGCAGGTTATCAGGGTTAAGACGGGGTCGGTCGTTGGTTGCAGGACAGATATCTCGGTAGGTTCGACAATTTTTTTGCCAGCTACTTGATAAATGTAGCGTTTCTTCTGGTAGTTAACCTGAATTTGATCGCCAGGCTCGAGTTTTTCTAGAAGAGCGAACACAAATTTATAGTTACCCGGCTCCCACCAGTCATTTGAAGAGTGACCAACAATTACCGAGTTACTTGGCTCGCCAGGGAGTGCTGTGCCGGCGTAATGCACCACGCCATTGCGGAGAGAATTCTGAATTGCCTCCTCGGCAATGGAGGGCTCAAATACGATTGGCGCATTAACATTCAGTTTGGGGATAATAATGACATCCGGTGAATCCACTGGTTGAGCGGTATTGGTGGCGGCAATCGGCGATACTGTTGGCGTTGCAACGGGGGCGGTAGCTAATTCAGGCGCTGGGGCTCCGAAGACTTTACAAATGCTCTCAATCTTTGTTTGGTAGCAGAGTTGAATGCCTATGGTGCCAAAGTTAAAGACAAACATAAAGACTGCAAATGACACGAGGCCGACGCCGGCGTAGCGCAAGTTTCGACCAGAAAATATCGTTGCCAGCTTAAGTTTAACGGCAATTTTCCCAAGGAGCGTAGTGGCTGAATCTTTTTGCTTTTCGACTTGCAAGCCATGAGCCGTGAAAGTGTCGAAGTTTGGCGAGAGGTTAAAGCGAATTTTAGGCAGAGCCGTCGGTGCTTGCTCGGCTACCTGCTGAGGATTTTCAATCGGTGCACCGATTTCAGCCAGTTCGGCGCGGTGAGCATTGCCGTGGGGATTTCTAAAGACTGGTATTTGGGGTTGTGGAGGCTGACTCACAGCTGATTTTGGTGCCGCTGGATGTGTGGTCGGGGTTGGACTTACTTGAGTAGTATCTGCAGAAGTCGTCGGTGGGATTGAGTTTGAGAGATCACTAAAATTCAGCGTTCCGTGCTGTTTGGCCGGATCCGCCGATTCGTCTTTTTTTGCATCAGGGTATGGTGTAGACATAGTCTATCGTATTATAATACATCCGCACCCTTTCTAACAGATATGCGCCAGAGTGGTGGAACTGGTAGACACGCACGACTCAAAATCGTGTGCGGGAAACTGCGTGTGGGTTCGAGTCCCACCTCTGGCACCAAAACACATCCTTAAGCTTCATTGGCGAGGATGTGTTTTTTATTCAGCGAATTTTTCTGGGTCGAGATAAGATTGAGTGAGGAAGAATTTGCCATCCTTGGTGGTGACGTTGAGGAGGGTTTTGTTCTCTGAGAAGAGCAGGGGTGAGGTTTGGGTGAGTGATGAGGCGATGAGTTCGCTATTTTGTCCATCGTAATCGACGAGTTTCATTGTGGTGTCGAATTTGAGTGCTAAATGCTGATCGTTCATCCAAGACCAATCTGTGAGTCCCACCAGCGTAGTGCCGGCACGGTAGCGCCTGAAGCGCTCTAAGTCGAGCGTGACCATTTGATCACTGGCATTATGTACGAGGAACCGATTATTTGGGCTGAGTGTGATGGCGGTCACGTTACGCCCAATCGCGCTTTGTGTGCGTCGGTCTGTATTGCGAAAAATACCAGTGTAGAGGGTGAGAATTTTTGAGTCGTTATTGAGCAGGGCAATATAATCGCGATCCAGGGCCCTAATATAACGGGTATCAAAACTTTGTCCTGGGGTGGCAAGCGTGGAGACTTCAGTGTTTGATGAGCTGTCTAGGGCGCGGATATAGAGTTTTTGTGGGCCAGGGGTCGCCTGGGGAGCAGGGCTCGTGGCGGCAATAAATACGAGCCATTCCTCTGACCAGCGCGCTGAAATGACGTTTTCGGCCAAGGCTTCAGAGATGTTTTTCTCTCGGATTTGGGCGCGGCGAAGCGTATTTTTTTCTAGATACGTGACTTCGTTATTGCCGCGTGGCACCCAACTTATCCAAGTCGGGTTGATGAGTAGGGTCTGATTTAAGTTGGTGATTACTGGTTGTTCTGAAGGGGTTACAGCTGCAGTCAGCCAGGCTGCGGCACCATCTTGTGTGCTGGCGCGAAACAAAATTCGGCTTGCATCATCTGAAAACTGGATGGAGTCAATGCCGGTGACTGGTGCTCCAATGCTGGCGGTGATTTGTGCGTTGGTAAGGAGGCTGGTGGCGGGTCGCTGGAGATTGGTTGAGGTGAAGATGCTTGGCGCAGTCGGCTGTGAGCTATCAATCAAAATGAAGCGTTTGCGGTCGATTGTTTGGTAGGCTTGAGATATTTGCAGTTCCTCATAGCGATTGCGCTGGGGAATTTCGTTCGGTATGAGCCAGGCGTGATCGGAAAAAGTTACTTCGCCCGGTTCGACAGTAGTTAGGGTAGTCCAGGGGCGAAAGCCGTCTTTTTCGTAACGGATGGTATAGTCGCCAATTGGGGCGGCTGAGTAGCGGAAGTTCGTCTTCTGACGAAGAACTTTATCATTGAGCGTAATAGTGGCTGCATTTGGCTCGCTACCCATGAGGATGAGACCAGTTTCGGTAATTTCGCCAGTGAAGACGTTGTATTGCCAGCCATTGGCGATAGATATAAGTAAAAGGGTACCGGCAACAACAACGGTACCTCCAATCAGATATGAAACAATATCACGTGTTTTCTTTGAAATCTTCATAGGGTTAGCGGGCTTTAGCCTCGATGGGCTAAATTATAGCAGAAAAGCCGGCTAGGCATGGTCTTTTCTGCCACCTGGAGTGAACCGGGTTTTTTCTATACAATAGAAGGTATGATTAAACGTCGAATCGCCATTGATCTCGGTACCGCTAACACTTTGGTATACGTGCCGAAAAAAGGGATTGTCGCCAACGAGCCTAGTGTTGTGGCTATTTCGGTTGATGATAATCGGATTGTTGCGATTGGGAATGAAGCCAAAGAAATGCTGGGCCGTACGCCAGATGTTATTACGGCTAGCCGTCCCCTTCGCGATGGTGTAATTGCTGACTATCGTATTACTCAGGCTATGCTGAAGCATTTTATTGATAAAGTTTCGGGTACGATTCGTTTAAGTCGACCAGAGTTGATGATCTCTGTTCCGGCTGGGGTAACTTCTACCGAGCGGCGCGCGGTAATTGATGCAGCCTTGGCGGCGGGTGCGAAAAAGGCTCATATTATTCGCGAGCCAGTTGCAGCGGCGATTGGAGCTGGGGTGCCAATTGCGGCACCGGCCGGTAATCTGATTGTCGACATTGGTGGCGGCACCACTGAAGTGGCAATTCTCTCGCTGGGGGGAATTGTGGCACAAAACTCAATTCGCATTGGTGGGAATAAAATTGATATGGCGATTGCAGACTATATTCGCCGTAAATATGGGCTGATAATTGGCGATCAAACAGCCGAGGACATTAAAAAAGAGATTGGTTCGGCGCTACCATTGGAAGTACCGCTGACGATGCAAATTAGAGGCCGGGATATGATTGCTGGCCTTCCAAAGACTATTAAGTTGGATTCCGATGAGGTTACTCAGGCTATGGGGGATGAGCTCGAAGGGATTATTGGGGCGGTGAAATCAGTTTTAGAACAAACCCCACCAGAGCTATCGAGCGATATTATTGACCGCGGCATGGTGATGACCGGCGGTGGATCAAAGTTGCGTAATATTGATAAGTTAATGACCAAGGTGACTGGTGTGCCGGCCTACGTTGCTGATGAGCCGATGCTCTGTGTGGCCCGCGGAACTGGTATCGCCCTTGAAAATCTGGATGATTATATTCGCAGCGTAATTTCAAACCGGTAAGATGCAAAAAATTCTCAACCACGTACATACGGCAAATCTCAAGCGCTTAGGCGGTATGCTGATTGTGCTGCTTTTGGCGCTCGTACCCTTTCATGCGCTGTTTGTAGTCTGGGGCGGGTCTGTAGTGGGGCGCAGCGAGCTATTATCCATTTGGAAAGAGTTGCTCATTATATTCATCGTTGGGTTAGCGCTGGCGGTATCGTTACCGCAGGTATTTCGGAAAGGCTGGCGAGAGGTATTACGCCAGCCTTCAATTGTCCTTGTTGGGCTCATACTTTTAGCTGGGCTTTTGGCAAATCTTTTGAACGCAAGTTATGGCATGGCTTTTTTTGTAGGAATCAAAACGACTGCAGTGCCCTTGGTGTTGTTTTTAGCGGTGCAGCCTTTTGCGCATGAAATTTCCGAACATAAGTTGGCGCGGATTGTACTGGGGTCGGCATGCGTGGTGGCAATTTTAGCGTTGGTGCAATTCTTTCTTGTGCCAACTTCGTTTTTGGCGAGTATCGGGTATGGCGAGTCAACCATCTTGCCATTTCAGGGGGTTCATCCAGAATTTCCATTTGGGCGCTCATTTTCAACTTTAGGTGGTCCGAATCAGCTTGGAACGTACTTGATTGTACCGTTTGCGGTGGCTTTGGCGGCAGCCGTAAAAGCTCGGTCGCGTAAGTCTAGGCTTGTTGCTTCACTGCTAGTTACGCTGTTTGTGACGGCAGCGATAACGACATTTTCGCGTAGTGCATTAATTGGTTTTGGAGTTGCTACAGCTGTCGTCGTCTTGCTGGCTGTGCCGAAAAAATATCGGCTGCTGACGGTGCTGGTTTTTCTTGCCTCGGCGGCGGTTGCGGCATTGGTGATGTGGGGGGTACTCACAAATGATAATTCAACGATTTTGGATCGGTTCTTGGTGCGGGGAGAATTAACACCGTCTGGCGTTTTAGGTGGTGATGAGGGGCACATTGCAGCAATCGTGAAGGGTTATGCAACGATTTCGATGTTCCCGGGCGGTCTAGGTTTTGGAACAGCTGGGCCGGCGAGTTTTTATGCAGTTCGACCTTTATTAACTGAAAATTGGTATTTGCAGATTGCCATTGAGATTGGTCTGATTGGCTTGGCCCTGATGTTGCTATTGCTTGCGCATATCGTGCGGCGTGTCCGTCAGCACGGGATACATGATCCAATACGCATTGGCTATGCGGCGGCGGTGCTAGGCATTATGGTGTCGGCACTATTCTTGCATTCACTGGCTGATTCGACATTGGCGATTTTGCTCTTTGGGATGGGTGGTCTGCTGTATGCGTCACGGGCACCTAAGGGTAATCAGCTATGAAGGATCGTAACCCAAAGGTACTGATTGTACACGATTGGCTGAATGTGAAAGATGGTGGTGCAGAGCAGGTACTGTACGAATTATTGGCGTTGTATCCTCAGGCCGATTTGGCCACCTTGATATATAACAAAGACATGTTTGGGCCCAAAATTGGCAATCGTCGAGTCCGCACCAGTTTTTTGCAGTATTTTCCGCGTAGATTTAAAGAAAAGCCAGAGCTTCTTTTGCCATTTGTGCGTCGTGCGGTAGGCTCCATCAAGACTGACGGTTATGATATTGTTTTGGCCTCATCCTCGGCGTGGGTGAAAAATGTACGGCTTGGGGGGTCGACGAAAATGTTGGTGTATTGTTACTCGCCTGCCCGTATGTTGTGGGATTATTGGCCACGAGCCCTGCACGAGCGAACGCAAAACCCACTTGTCCGAGCCTATATTACGCGTGTAGCTTCGAAGCTGAGGTTATGGGATTTTTATACCAGCCAAGAGATGCGGCGAGAGTTTATAGTGATTAGTAAAACCATAGCTCGGCGGGTGAAAAAATTTTATGGACGCGACGCTCAGGTAATATATCCGCCAGTGCATCTTCCACCGGTGGCCGCAACTGACAGGACTGATGCATATGTGATGGTGTCAGTTTTGGCCGCGTATAAACGAGTAGATTTAGCCATTAAGGCGTTTAAGGGCTCTAAGCGCAAATTAATCATTGCAGGCGATGGCCCAGAGCGCGAAAATCTTGAAACCTTAGCGGGGAGTGCTACTAACATTCGTTTTTTGGGTAGAGTCAGTCAAACCGATAAGCTTAAATTACTCTCTACGGCTCGGGGGTTTGTATTTTGCAATGTTGAAGATTTTGGTATTACCCCAGTTGAGGCGGTTGCCTGTGGCGCGCCAGTCATTGCACTACGGGCTGGTGGCGTGGCAGAAACCATGATTGAGCACGTGACGGCAGAATTTTTTGAAGAACCTGAAGAAAAAGCGTTGATTGCTGCCCTGGAGCGGGCTGAGTCTCACCCTTGGGACGTAGCCAAAATGCATCGACGGGCGAGTCAGTTTAGCTATGATAAATTTCGAGCCAGCATTCAGCAGGCCATGGAGCAGTTGAGATGAAGCGGACTCGCCCCAAACGAGTGGATGTTGCTGGTGTCGGTTTTGACCCAATTACTCAACAACAACTGATAGATTCCATTGCTGAGTATTTGCGGTCTCGGCACAAGCAGTCGCTTGTGGTTGTGAAGCCATATGTGGAATTTTTTACGCGCGCCTGGGCCGATGAGAAAATACGGAAGCTTCTTACTCGGGCGGATTATGTTGTAGCTGACGGAGTTGCTGTGCAATGGGCGGCGAGCTATTTGCTGGGCAAGCAGGGATTTGTGCCCTGGCTGCGCTCGCTGCTCATCGACATTCAGAGTCGACAGTGGCGGGAGCAGGTAATTCCGGAGCGTGGGGCAGGGGTGGACGCTACCCACAAGCTACTGCTACGGGCGATTGCAGAAGGCTGGAGTGTTGGTATATTTGGTGGACCCAAAGACAGTGAGCGAACGCAAGAGGTTCTCAAGACACTGTATCCCGGCTTGAGACTTGTGGGGGTTTGGAGTGGTTTTTATGCTCCAGCTCAAGAACCAAGCATTGTGGAAATAATCAAGAAAGAGCATCCAGATATATTGTTTGTAGCCCAGGGCTTTCCTCGCCAAGAAATCTTTATCGATAGTTATCGGGCGGCTGGACTCGCAAGGGTCATGATTGGCGAAGGAGGTACTTTCGATTTTGACTCAATGGGCGGGAACTTAAAGCGAGCACCGCGCTGGATGCGTAAGGTTGGTTTGGAGTGGCTCTGGCGTCTCATACAGCAGCCAAGTCGTTGGCGACGTCAGCTAGCATTACCCCGATTTACCTGGCGAATTTATAAGATTGGGCAACAAAAGTAGGCTTTCCCCCTTTACGCTTATGGTATAAGGAGGCATAATAAGGGTTAAGCTTAAGTAACTCGAGGGGTTTATGCGTCAGTGCCCAGATTGTGAAGAGAAAGATCGCGTCGTCATCGCCGGCAAGGTTTTTTGTGCCAATTGCGGTACACCGTGGCAGCCAGTTGATACTACTGAAGAAGCGGCTTATAAACAGAAGATTGGTATGGATCAAGGGGGTGAGCAAGTAGCTCCAGCTGCACCAACCCCGCAGCCGGCTCCTCCGCAACCAGTCGCTACTCCAACTCCTGCCCCAACTCCTGCCCCAGCTCCAGCGCCAGTACCGACACCAAGTCCGACCGTTCAGCCGACCCCACCACCAGCGCCTGCACCAGTAGTCCCTACCTCCGCACCAACCCCAACCCCAACCCCAACCCCGGCACCCGCACTAACCCCGCAGCCAACTCCTCCGCAACCAGCCACTCCTGCAGCTCCTGCGCCCGCACCCGCCCCTACGCCAGTACCACAGAAGCCGCTTGCCGATCTGCAATCACAGGTTGGTTCAGAAATCCCTAACCTAGATTCTAAGGATGAGTCGGTGTTGTCTGATTCGCAAATTAAAGAGATGGCAGCGACTACCGCTCCAGTGCCCGCCCCAGCATCAGTTCCAGTGACCCCGCCAGCAGCCCCTGCCCCAAGTCAACCACCTGTCGGCAAAGTATTAACCGATATTGTTGCCCCGCCAGCACCCGCTCAGCCGGCGCCTGCCCCCGCAGCAGCGCCGGCATCTGATGCTAGCACTACAACTGTTGCCGGTGTGACAATGAGCCGAGATGATGCTCTTAAACTTGCACTTGGAGAAGACGCAGTTGCCGAGCAGGCTCCAAAGTCTGGACCAGCTCGCCCTACGGCTGTCGTTATGACTGTGATTGGACTCGTATTATTAGGAGCGTTTCTTTGGCAGGCCAACGCCACTGATATCCAAGTTAAGTTAGCCTCATTGCGGGCTGGCCTCACTGCTTCTGTGCCTGGTTTTGTGCCGGGCGGCTGGAGTAAGGCGCAGTCATTACAAGCCAGTGAAGGTGGCGTGAGCTATGAGTTGGTGAAGGATGGTAAAAGCCTTAAGATTGAGCAGCAAAAAACCGATTGGGATAGTCAGGCCGTGCTGGAGCAGTACGTACTAAAGCGGTCAACCGATTATCTCGCCCTCCAGTCTCAGGGACTTACAATTTATATGTTTGGCGATAACCAGGCTGCTTGGGTGAACCAGGGAACGCTCTATACGCTATCTGGCGATCACGGTATTGAACAGGACGATATTATCCGAATGGCTACGAGTTTATGAGCGATCAGGCCTGGGAGCAGTTAGTAGATCTTGTTGATCAAAAGTATGGCATTGTCCGGCACAAGAAGCATACCGAAAAATTGGATGGCAAACAGGAGCTTGAACGACTCCACGACGAGGTGGAATTTGAAAAGGATGGCGAGAGCTACAAGGTAGACAGAATCAGTTCTCCAGCGGTGACTGATACGAAGACGCATTATGCACACCGCGGCACGGCTCAGCGCGTTGAACGGGAGTATGACCCGGCTGAGTTGGTACATCGCGTCGAGTTCTTCCGAAAAACCACCTCTGGTTCTTGGAAAGAAATTTCACCCGAAGATTTAATGTAGCGGCTAAGCTTCGGCTTTGCCTACTTTTGCACTCAAGATAACACTGCGAGTTTCGCCACCTTGATCAACAATCTTGGTTTGTTGGGTCTGATTGTAATAGAGCACGAGGTGCTGTGAGAGGATATCTTGGACGTCGCGTAGCTTCAAACGGTAGTCATCTAGGTCGGCCGCGGTTGCTTGATAGTCTTTGTCTTCTTGCAGGGCTCGTTTGGCTTCAGCGCGTTTTTTCGTGAGCTCTTTAATCTCGTCAGCAATTGCCCGATATTCATCGTTTTGCTCCATGACATCTTTGAGTTGGTCGCGTAGGGCACCAACTTTTTCGCGTGTTTCGGCGGCATCCTGCATTAGGCGATGAATTGACTCAAGGGTTGCTCCAGTTTCATTTTCTGGAGTTTTTGGTGTAGCTGTTGTTTCTTCCATGTATCCTCTTTTGATTAATGCTTAAAGCTGTTGATACATTTTATCACGTGTGAGACCACCAAAGATGAGCTGAGCTTAGCTAATTTGCATAAGTAGAGGGATACTAACGACTGAGATGACAGTTGAGGTGAGCATGACGGCACCAG
>JAUPVH010000012.1 GCA_030917125.1 Patescibacteria group bacterium
GCTTATGAATAAGGCCGATGCTCAAAAGCGTGTAGCACAATTACGTGAGCAACTCGAAAAATATCGTCACAGCTATTATGTCTTAGATGCGCCAGAAGTAGATGATGCGGTGTATGACTCACTCAATAATGAGCTCAAGGCACTGGAAGATGAATTTCCGGAACTGATTACGCCAGATTCACCCACGCAGCGAGTAGGCGGAGAGGCGAGTAATGCTTTTGCAAAAGTAGCACATCAATCCCGCATGCTCTCACTCTCAGACGTTTTTTCATTCGAAGAAGTTGCCAGCTGGGAGAAACGGACTGAAAAACTGCTTGGCTCGCGTCCGCACGAGTATTTTGCCGAACTCAAAATGGATGGCTTGGCGATGAGCCTGATTTACGAAGACGGGCAGTTTGTGCAGGCCGTAACTCGTGGTGATGGTGCGGTTGGCGAAGATGTTACACACACTGTGCGCACGGTTCGAACAATACCGATGAAGCTACATATATCAAAGCAGGTTCCGCAATCGGTGTACGCTGGTCGATTTGAAATTCGCGGTGAGGTGATTCTGCCGAAGAAGGAATTCGCACGGATCAACGCCGAGCGTGAGCAGGAAGGATTGCCGCTCTTCGCAAATCCACGTAATGCCGGTGCCGGATCCATTCGTCAGCTGGATGCTAACGTGACAGCGGCCCGACGACTTGAATTTATCGTGTTTGGCATTGTTGATTTGGCTCAAAAACTGCCTCTACATTCGGATATGTTGGATTGCGCGCGCGAGCTCGGCTTTAAGGTGGCACCGCATGCTCAGGTATTACGTAGCTTGGATGAGCTTGAGGGTTACGTACAGAAAGTCGAAGGTCTGCGCGACAAGCTCCCATTCGGCATTGATGGCTTGGTGGTTTCAGTGAATGATCGAGCGGCGTTTTACGAGCTAGGCGTTGTTGGCAAGGCACCGCGGGGTGCAGTGGCGTATAAATTTCCGGCTGAACAAGCCACAACAATTTTAGAAGATATTCGCGTATCAATCGGTCGCACTGGTGCAGTTACGCCCTACGCCGTACTTACTCCGGTAAAGGTAGCCGGATCCACTGTCAGTCGTGCCACACTCCATAACGAAGACGAGATTGAGCGTAAGGATTTACGTATTGGGGACACGGTAATTATTCAGAAAGCTGGCGATATAATTCCGGAAGTTGTGAAGCCGCTGGCTGAGTTTCGTACGGGTAAAGAGAAAAAGTGGCAGATGCCTACGGAAGTAGATGGTGTCGCAGTGGTGCGCCCAGAGGGTGAAGCGGTTGCTCGTCTGGCCGATCTCTCCGTGGGGCAGGTGCGCTGGCAGCAGCTCATTCATTTTGTAGGCAAAACTGGTTTTGATATTGAGGGATTTGGTGAACGTACAGTAATGCAGCTCATGGAAGTCGGTCTCATCAAAGAACCTGCCGATGTTTTTACACTTAAGCCTGAAGATCTAGAAGATTTAGATGGGTTTGCGCCACTCAGTGCGGCAAAGCTTGCCGCTGCAATTCAGCAAAAAAAAGAGATCGGTCTAGCAAAGTTTTTGTTTGCGCTGGGCATACGGCACGTTGGCGAAAAGACTGCTCGAGATATAGCTGGGCATTTTAAGAGTCTGGAAGCCGTGCGGGCCGCCTCACGTGATGAGCTCGAGCAAATTCCTGGAGTTGGCGGGGTGGTCGCTGAAAGTTTCGCAGAGTGGGTCAAAAATACCGATGCGCAAAGGCAGGTTGATGCACTACTGCAAGTTGGTGTGCAGGTGCGGGCGGAAAGTGGTCAATCCGGCGGAAAGCTTACCGGTACAACCTGGGTCCTGACCGGAACTTTGCCAACACTATCTCGCGATGAGGCAAAAGCTAAGATCTTGTCAGCGGGTGGCGAAGTATCTAGCTCGGTATCAAAGAAAACCAGCTATGTTCTAGCGGGAGAAGAGGCGGGCTCAAAGCTCGCAAAAGCCGACGCGCTTGGCGTACAGGTTATTGATGAGGCTACTTTCCTCAATATGGTCTAATTAGCCCGTTTGGCCGAGTCGTTAAAACTTGTGGCGCAAAAAAACTTGGCGTACCATAAGAGTAATGGACAAAGCGAAAGAAAAATCGGAGCCTATCCTAGAGGATCAACTGGGTCTTGATGAGGACTCGCCATCGGATTCACAATCGACCACTGAGGCAAATACTGCTGTCGAGTTAACCGACGGCATGGAGAAGAAAACGACCGATTTACGCCCGTGGTATAAACGCCCAAAAATATGGGGTATCGTGGCGGTAGTACTAATTCTTTTGGTTGCTATAGGAATTGCTTTTACAGCTTGGCGCAATCGTACGCTAGCCCAAGAATTTTATACCAATGATTGGCGTGAGCTGATAGCTGCTTCAGAGCTTGTTACGACCGATGCCGAGCAGGCAACGTATACCAGCTTTGGTGATGTTGAAAAGAGCCTCTTAGATATGCAAAGCAAAGTCGATGATAGCCAGGCTGAGACAAACAAACTTCCAGAATTATTAGGTGATAAAGAAGCGAAAAGTGCCTATCTTAAAGGTCTCGAAGAGCTTGATAAATACGTTACCTTAGCCAAGAATCAAGCTGCGGGCTTGAAAGACGTGGATGAGGCGCAACTCGATGAACTTGGCTCAGTGGCGACTGCAACCAAGCTCGCGCTGGAAGATGTGAAAAAGCAAATTACGTATTTACAGGGCTTTTATCCGGATGACTTCTTCATATTAAACGAGCGTTATGCAACGGTTATCCAGGCATACGAATCAGCTCAAGACGAGGAAAAAGCTAAGCAGGACGAGGAAAAATCTAAGGAAGATCAGGCCAAGCAAGATAAGGCCAATGCCGAAGAAGCGGTATCACTTTGGACACAGGCTTACATAGCAGGCAATACTACCGAAATGCGTCAATATATGACGGCTGCGTTTGCTGCTGAATATGATTTTTCGCAGGTAACATCCAGTAGTAGACAATATAACTATCCAACTACCTATCGCCGGGTGAATACTGATAAAAAAGGCGATCAGTACGAGGTTATTGAAACGATAACCTTTGTCTCAAAATCAGATTATTCGGCTGACACAACCTACACCCAAACTTACGCTTTTCTCGTCAGTCAAAATCCATCCACCAAGCAATGGGCAGTAAACTCGCAACGCTATCAGTAGTTTTCTCCTTACAGGGTCGATTTTTACTGGTATAATGTAGGCTAGTATGAGTGAAGTAAACGAAGAAATTGTCGCCAAAGTTGCTCGTTTGGCGCGTATTGCTTTTTCTGAGTCAGACGCCGAGGCAACCACCCAGGATGTTGGTCGTGTGCTGCATTTGGTTGATGCACTGCAGGCAGCTAACACCGAAGGAGTGACTCCCACCAGCCAGGTGACTGGCTTGCAGGATGTATTGCGCGAGGACGCTGTGGTCTCGTCGGCCGTGCCTCCAGAAAAACTCTTAGAGCGCGCACCGAGACATGAAGGCGGATATATTGTGGTAAAGCGAGTGTTGGGATGATGACGATTGTAGAAGCTTTAGCTCGGCTGGAACGTGGAGAGATAACGGCAGTTGAGCTTACTCAGCAAGCGCTGGCGCGCATTGATGAGGTTGACGACAAAGTTGCAGCAGTACTTACTCGCTTAGATGATCGTGCGCTCGCGGCAGCAGCAGCCAGCGATGAAAAACGCAAAAATGGCGAAGCGTTAGGACGCTTAGAGGGAATTCCGTTTACGGCTAAGGATATGTTTTTGGTTGATGGTGTGCGCACCACTGCGGCCTCAAAAATGCTCGATAATTTTATTGCCCCATTTACGGCTACGGCTATCAAAAAGCTTGAAGCCGAGGGCGCAATTTTAATCGCGACAGTTAACCAGGATGAATATGCGCACGGCGGTTCTACGGAGTATTCGGCCTATGGCCCGAGCAAGAATCCACGTGATATAGGGCGAGTACCGGGTGGGAGTTCTGGCGGTTCGGCAGCTGCTTTGGCGGCTGGCATTGGTTTGTTTTCAGTTGGTACCGATACTGGTGGTAGCATTCGTCAGCCCGCCGCATATTGTGGCGTGGTGGGCGTTAAGCCAACCTATGGATTGATTAGTCGTTTCGGCGTGGTAGCAATGGCTAGCTCTTTAGATGTGATTGGCCCGTTTGCGCACACCGCCGAGGATGCCGCCTTGTTGACTGATATCATGGCCGGCCAAGATGAAATGGACGCGACAACTATTAAATCGGAAAAAGTTGTAAGTGACGTTGTGTCGCCAAAGCGCGTTGGAGTAGTTCGCGAATATATTCAGACTTTGGATGCTGATGTGAGGGTACGTTATGACGAGGTTTTTGCCCAGCTGACTAAAGCTGGCTGGGAACTTGAGGAGGTGTCGTTGCCGAATTTGGAGTTTGCTTTGCCCTGTTATTACGTCCTTACACCTTCGGAAATTTCATCAAACCTCGAACGTTATGACGGCATTCGTTACGGCTCATCGACTGAATCAGCTGGAGATTTAGAAGCTATGTATTCAGCTACACGTGGTAAGTTTTTCGGCCCTGAAGTGAAGCGTCGTATCCTTACGGGAACCTACGCTTTGTCGGCGGGCTATTACGACGCCTACTACAAAAAAGCCATGCAGCTGCGTACATTGGTTTGCCAAGATTTTGAGCGAGCATTTTCGGAGTTTGATATTTTGATTGGTCCAACCACACCAACTGAAGCGTTTAAATTTGGCGAGCATTCAGCAGATCCAACCGAAATGTATTTGGCCGATATTATGACGGTGGCGGCCAATCTAGCTGGAATCCCTGCAATTTCGTTGCCAATAGTCGGCGTGAGTGATATGCCGTTGGGTCTACAGATAATGGCACCGCAAAAAGGCGAAGCTGCCATGTTTGGCGCCGCCCGTGATGCCGAAAACATACTGCAAGTGCAGTTAGCTGAGGTGAAACTATGACTTTTGTATCGGTGATTTTAGCGGTACTCGTAATCGGCGGACTTTTAATGTATATGCGTAAAGGTTCGGGAGGAAAATCTTCTCAACAGAATTTTTCAACGGCAGATAACCCAATCCGCCCAACACTTGATGCCGAGCTGGTTCGTCAGCGCTGGACAGAAATTGCTCACATGCAGGGTCAAGGTGCTATGGGACTGAAGAACGCGTTGATGGAGGCTGATAAGCTCTTGGACTATGTCATGCAAGCCCAGGGCTTTACCGGCGAAAATATGGGCGAGCGACTCAAGCGACACGGGGATCGTTTCTCTGACCTTAATGGGGTTTGGGCGGCGCACAAACTGCGCAATCAAGTTGCGCACGACATTCATGTCGATATTGTAAAGCCGCAGGTCACTAATGCGATTGCCGCATTAGGTCGAGGAATTTCAGATCTTGGAGTGAAATTAGTATGAGTGATTATAAGCCAACAATTGGTATCGAAATTCATGTTCAGCTCGCGACGAAATCAAAAATGTTTTGCACCTGTGATAATGATTCGGTCACTGCTGCTCCAAATACTAATATTTGTCCAATCTGCTTGGCGTATCCCGGAACATTGCCACTGCCGAACGCCCAGGCAGTGCAGTTGGCTATTCGTTTAGGCTATGGCTTGAACGCTCGGATTCGCGAAACCACCAAGTTCGATCGCAAAAACTATTTTTACCCTGATAATCCAAAGGGCTATCAGATTACCCAGTTTGATCAGCCGATTGTTGAAGAAGGCTATGTTGAGATCTTTGTGGACGGTGAGTTCCACAGGGTTCGAGTTGAACGCGCACATCTAGAGGAAGATGCTGGTAAACTTACACATCCGGCGGGCAAAGATTATTCGCTTGTTGACCTTAATCGGGCCGGCACGCCACTCTTAGAGATTGTTTCCTATCCAGATATGCATTCGCCATACGCAGCCCGGCGCTATCTTGAAGAAGTCTATGCTATTGCCACGACACTGGGTGTGACGCACGGCGATATGCAGCACGGCAATATGAAGTTTGATCTAAATGTCTCTGTCTCAAAGGACGATTCTCTTGGCACGCGTACTGAACTTAAAAATTTGAATAGTTTTAGGAATGCTGAGCGAGCATTGGTATACGAAATTGCGCGCCAAATTGAAGTTTTGGAAAACGGTGGGGTGATTGAGCAGGAGACCCGTGGTTTTGATGATGCTAAGGGTAAAACTTTTTCGCAGCGCTCAAAGGAAGAAGCGCATGATTATCGCTATTTTCCCGAACCAGATATTCCACCAATTGTTGTGACGGAAGCTATGCATGAAAAAGAAGCTGACATCAAATCGATACCGCTGCCAATTGCAATCCGTCGCGAGCTGGTGGAGTTGGGCTTAAGCGTAGATGAGCAAGATGTACTCATTAAGCAAAAAAATACCTCACAGTTTTTTGCTGAGGCGCGTAAGCTGGTTGGCGAAAAAGGTGAGCGTAAGTTGGTCAATTGGCTGGTTGGCGAATATCAGGCCTGGATAAAACAGCAGACTGCAGGGGATGACGCAGATTCCTTTGTTGCTACGAGTATTACTACTCCGTTTACTCCGCAGCAACTAGCTGACTTAATCGCTTTGGAGCTTTCGGGCGATATTTCTTCCAGTCAGGCCAAACAGATATTTGCTGAAATTTGCGCCAGTAGTAACAGCCCTGCAGAAATTATGCAGCGACTGGGTATTGAACAGATTTCTGATGAAGGTGCGCTCGCAGAAATTATTGAAAAAATAGTCGCTGCCAATCCTCAGGCGGTCGCCGATTATAAAGCCGGACAAGCCAAAGCGCTCGGATTCTTTGTCGGTCAAGTGATGAAAGAAACCAAAGGACAAGCCAACCCACAGGTTGTAAATAAGCTCATTCAAGAAAAACTGAGTTAAAAAAAGATGCCCCGCCTCGGGATCGGGGATCCGAGGCGGGGCGGTTTCAGCTGGGCAGCTGAAATGGGCAGCGTGTGCTGCGCGAGGGAGCCCTCCTGGGAGCATTTTGAGCGTGGTGTTTAGGCCTTTCACCACAAGCAATGAATCATGCGCTGCAGTACGCAATTTACACACTCTTGGTACAAGCGATCCATCGCGAAAAGGATCTCCCAAACTCATGGCTTAATAGCGGTATTGGATCCGGCAAGCCGAAACCGGATGTACGCCGCCGAGGCCCCAGGAGGGACTATGTGGCCCGATGAGGGCGCGAAAGGTACATTGGAGCAAATTATATCCTATGGCCTTGAGCGTGTAAAACATAACGAGAATAATCCATTTACTTTTCGTCTTTACGCATAAGCGGTATAGTAGTGACATGACATACCTCGCCGCAACGCAGCAAGATATCGCTGCTTCCGCTAATGCAATTCTCGAGCCGGTAACCCAATTTGTAGGGGGAACAGCTCCAAGTATTCCCAAGGCAATTTTGCTGTTCATTATTGGCTTTATTACTATAAAAGTTTTATCAAGGATACTAACTCACGCGCTTGGACTTGCGAAGCTTCCAAAGGGAATGATTAAAGTCAGTGTAAAACTCCTCGATTTAGTATTGTGGGTTCTGCTTTCAATTGCACTGCTTCAGTTGGCCGGACTCTCGAACGTAGCACTGGCAATGTCTGGAGCTTTTGCGGTGCTAGCGTTGGCATTCTCCCAGGGTTTTTCAGCAACCGTTGGCGATACAATTTCGGGCTTGAATCTCGCGCGTGATAAGCATTTTCGCATTGGCGATAAAGTCCGAGTTGGCCCAATCGAACAGAAGATAGAGGGTGTAATTATCGATATGGACACACGTAAATCTCGACTCAAGGATGATTCTGGTCAGATATTTGTCGTGCCAAATAGCGTGATAGATCGCAACTCATTTACACTTTTGGAAAGGGCTTCAAAAATGCATAGTGATAATCAGAGAATTGTGAAGCCTCGCCTGAATGTTGCCAAGCCTGGTACAATAAGAGTAAAGAAAGGGGCTTAGCTCAATGGAAACCACACTGTTTATTCTTATTATCGTTCTCTCGGTCGCCGTACTTATATTGTTGGGGATTATGATTGCTGTGTTTATTGCAGCCAACAAACTCATGAAGACAATTCAGCGGATTGCTGAGATTGCACAGGACGGAACA
>JAUPVH010000013.1 GCA_030917125.1 Patescibacteria group bacterium
TTATCTCGAAAAAACTAAGCCGCCATTTAAGATTATTGTGCCTGGGAAAGTCTATCGAAATGAAGATGAAGACCGCACCCATTCTTGGACCTTCTATCAGGTAGAAGGATTGGTCGTAGGTGCCGATGTGAGTATGGCTGACTTGAAGGGAACCCTCCTGCATTGCGTGCAGTCATTGCTGGGCGCTGATGTGAAAATCCGTTTTCGACCAAGTTTTTTCCCCTACACGGAGCCTTCGGTAGAGGTGGATGTATGGTATCGAGATGAATGGCTCGAGGTTGGTGGCGCCGGCATGGTGCACCCACATGTACTGGCTCGCGGAGGAGTAAATCCAGAGGAGTTTCACGGCTTCGCCTTCGGCTTTGGCCCAGATAGGTTAGCGCTTATTCGCTATGGTCTGACAGATTTACGTAAGCTTTGGCGACCCAATTTACTGATGAGTGAGGATCTATGAAAATCGCTATTGCAACCCTTAATCGTTACCTGAAGAAGCCGCGTACGACGGATGAAATTGTCGCGTTGATGGCTCGTACGGAAATTGAGGTAGAAGAAGTTATTCGCTCGGACGCTTTAGATGCCAAGATCATCTTAGTAAAAACCACCGAAGTTGAACCGCATCCAAACGCCGATCGATTACGTCTTGTGACGGTTACAAATGGCAGCGAAAAAATACGCGTAGTTTGTGGCGCGCCGAATGTTACGGTTGGCCAGCGCGTAGCTTTAGTCCAGACTGGTGCCAAATTGCCAGACGGAACCAAGATTGGTACTTCAAAGATACGCGGTGAAGTTTCGCACGGCATGCTGGCGAGCGCTCAAGAATTGGGGCTCAGCGATGATCATAGCGGTATCCATGTCTTTGAAGAGGATCAGCATAAGCTTGGCACATCATTGTGCGACATTGTGTTTTCTGGTGATGTCCTGGACATTAAGACACCCGCAAATAGGTGGGATTATCTCAGTGGGGTAGGGATTGCTCGCGAATTAGCTGCCTATGATGAGGGGCAGGGGGTAGTCGAGCCGGAAGTTGGTGAGTATACATATAAAAACACCGAGTCTGTAAATGTCAAGGTTAGGGGAGAGAATCAGCGTTTTGTTTCCGCGAAACTGCGTGTAAAGAATGATGTAAAAAGTCCTGCATGGCTTGTGGATAACTTGGCTGCCAACGGAATTGCGACACATAATCCGGTTGTTGATATTACAAACTTTGTAATGCTTGAAACTGGACAGCCAAGCCATGCTTACGATGCTACAGCATTGACTGGCCCACTTGAGGTGCGCTATGCGAAAACTCATGAAAAAATTACCACACTTGATGACGAGGTGCGTGAATTAACCGAACATGATTTAGTAGTATGTGACGCGAGTGGTCCAATTGGACTCGCTGGTGTTATGGGCGGAGCGACGACACAAATTCGTCCAGAAACGACAGAAATTGTCTTAGAGGCAGCTCATTGGGATAAGGCCTGTGTGCGTAAAACCGCGATGCGGCACGGTCTGCGCACCGAGGCTTCGGCTCGGTTTGAGCGCGCTCTCCCACTCCCCTTGCCGAAAAAAACTTTCAGTCGGCTCTTAGATTTGCTGAAAGAAATTTGTGATGCAGAAATTATTGATGGGCCGTATGATCAACTCTATGGCTGGCCGTGGCAGCAATTTTTAGGCATTCGAATTCGGCGTGCGGAACGATTTTTAGGGGTTAAAATCGATGAAAAACAGGTTATAAAGGGACTGCACTCACTTGGCTTTGGCGTTGAGCACTTCTCTATCACCAAAGAGCTCAAGAGTCATGTTGGTAAGCCGTACCGTTGGGGTGCTAATTATCGCACTGATGGCGAGGAGGCGTTTGATTGCTCCTATTTGGTGGATCGCATCTATTCTAAGCTTGGTATTTTTGTTGGGCACACGGCACTTGGGCAATTCCATACTGGTCGTTCGGTAGAAACCCACGAGCTTAAACCAGGTGACGTACTGTTTTACGAGGGTAAGATTGAGAAGTCGGTCACAGATCATTATTACTTAATGAATCCTGATGGCACGAAGACTCGCTATGATTTGGAGCAGCCGGAAAAGGTCGGTCATAATGGCATTTATCTTGGAGGTGGCCAGGTAGTACAGGCAGCGCAGTATAAGTATCAGCAAGGCGAATGGGTGAAGCGAGACGAAGGCGGCGTGATTATCTCCCCTGTTGAGGAGTTTATCGAGAACCCTGGGTATCTCGGAGCGCGGCGTTATATAGAGAGCTTTAATCATATCTTAGCAGTTGAGGTGCCTTGGTGGCGCAGTGATGTGCGCCTTGAAGCCGATATGTATGAGGAGATTGCAAAAATACTGGGGTACGATCAGATGCCTGAAACGCTCCCGGCAATTGCACCGATGTCAGATACGGCGCAGTCGCTTTTGGTGCCGATGCGAGAGTTGAGACGCTATTTGAAGCATATTGGTGGAACTGATGTAGCTACCTATAGTTTTATCTCTGAAACTGATGCCGCCCGTACCAAATTGACTGTTGAGCAGCTGCCAACTGTATCCAATCCTCGCTCCCCCGAGCAGAAGTATCTGCGCTCTGATCTCTTGCCAAGTCATTTAACGATGTGGCAGAAAAATAGTGTGTATCGTATTGGTCAAGTAGCTTTCGAGCTTTCTCGCGTGTTTTCAAATAATGGTAAAAATGGCGAGCTTCCGGATGAAACGTGGGTGTTGGCGCTCAGCTCGCAGGGCGCAGGTTCGCTCGAGCGGCTTCAGGCGTATGTCCATCAACTTTTGAGTGGCCTCCATCTTGCGCCGCACATGGAATCTGAACAACGAGCCGATCTTAGACTGGTTCCGCAGCGCTCTGCAAAGCTTGTCTTGGGCGATAAGGAGCTTGGCGTGTTCGGTCAAGTCAGTACGCCAATCTGGAAGGCATTTCATCTCTCGCAGCCGGTCAGCTATGCCGTATTCGATGTTCAGACGTTGCTCGAAGCTCAATCAACCCCCCGCGTAAAATCTCTCCCGGACTACCAGTTGGTTCAACGCGATGTAAGTCTAGAACTTGATAAGCTGGCGAGTTGGCAGTCAATTGTTCATGCGATTAGTGAGTACGAGAAATTGGTGAGCTGGGAATATCTTTCGCAGTATAGTGATGCTGAGCTGGATGCGGCTAATCGTAAGGTGGTAACCGTAAGAGCACGGTTTGATATGGGTGCTCAGCCATCAGCTTCGGAGATTGCTACGGTGGAATCGCAGCTGATTGAAGTATTGCAGAAAAAGTGTCCGCAGGCGCAGCTTAAACTTCGCGTATAAGCCCCGAGAAAAGGTCAGAAAACTTGCCGCGTAATGGTTGTGGTTGTGCTATGATGGATGCAAGTTAAGCACAAGAGGTTTTGTATCGAGATGGAGTTGATGCGGAGCTTTTTACTAGAAGCAAATGCCTGAAGCAACAAAAAAACATATTATTCGCACGAAGCACTGGTTTTTGGTGCTCCTCCCTTTGTTTCTTATCTTGCTCGCTAACGCGTTTGCGGCCGCTTATGTAGAGGGAACAATCTATCCGGGCGTAAAAGTTGCCGGCCAAGATGTTGCCGGCCTTACTCGACAGCAAGCTACCTCGCTGTTGCAATCGAAGCCTCTAGGTAAACAAGTGAAGCTGACGGTAAACGATCAGGAGTTTGCGGCCAGCAATGAGGCCATTGGAGCGAGCTATGATATTCCAGCAACCGTGGAACTTGCCTATCAGGCTGGGCGACAGCACGACTTACCACTGATTGGTATTTTTGACTCAATTCGCTCATCCAGCGACATTGGCTACGCCTTTGAGCTAGACTATCGCAAGCTGAGTAGTTTTACGAATCAGATTGTTGAAAAAGTCGGCCAACCGGCGAAGAACGCTGCCTTAGTTGTGCAAAATGGAGAGATTGTAGTACAGCCAGATAGTGACGGCTTGGGGCTTGATAAAAGCCAGGTGACGCAGCTCGTCTCAGATGCGCTGGCAGAAGCCGAGACGGCAGAGTTTACGCTCGAGCCTGAGCCGGTTGAGGCACCAATTCAAGTAGAAACCGCAGAATCTGCAAAACAAGAGGCAGAAGTTCTACTTAAGCGCACCATCAAGCTGACTTATAATGGCCGGGTTTTCCAGCCGAATGCGGTCAACATTGGCTATTGGGTGACGGCAGCTCCAGATGATGAAGTAAATCCGAGTAAGCTGCAGGTTGAGGTTTCGGAAGCTCAGATCAAGGGTTATGTGCAATCGGTAGCCAACGAGATTGATAAGGCGCCGGTGAATAAAAAAGTCGTGGTCAAAAATGGCACTTCTACGGTGGAACGTGAGGGCCAGGAAGGTATTGCTGTGAATCAGGATGCCGCCAGCCAAGCAATAGCGCAGGCCATGCGTGAAAATCGTGATGCTGAGATTGCGTTGCAAACGAATACCATCCCCTTTAAGACCGAGACTATACGCACTACCAGTCTAGACTCTCCAAAGTACATTGAAATAAATCTTTCGCGACAGTATTTGTGGGCGTATGAGAATGGTCAGGTGGTTCATTCGGCACCGATTACTAGTGGAGCTACTGGGGCCGGGCTTGGCACGGTAACCGGCTTGTTTGCCATTTATTCGAAACGCACCAACACGTATCTGAATGGCTCGCAATACGGGTATGACTACAATGTGTTTGTGAATTACTGGATGCCCTTTTATAAGGGGTTTGGTCTGCATGATGCGAGTTGGCGAAATGGTCGTTTTGGTGGGCAGGACTACTACTATAATGGCTCTCATGGGTGCGTAAACTTGCCAGCGGGTACAGCATCCTTTATTTACGCGTGGTCGGATGTGGGTACGCCAGTCTGGGTGCATAATTAGGGCGCCGGTGTTGTTGCTCGGTGCAGAGGTGGCTAAAAACCTCTATAATCATAAGTAGTATGAAAGAAACGCCAAAAACTCAGCCGCCAGTGCAAGCCCAGGTTATTAGTAATCCTTTTGCCGAGACTGCGTCGCACAATACTACACCAGCTGCAAATGATGTGCCGCAGAGTGGGTCTAATCCGGGGACTGCCGTGAGCGAGTCCCCCACTTCCCCATCTGTGGCTGCCGATAATGACTTAATTGAAAAGTCGTGGATTGTAGCGGTTGAAAAAATGGCCAAAGAGCATGGTGATGATCCGTTTGTCTTGCAGCAAAAACAAGCTGATCTTACGCGTGATTATTTAAAGAAACGTTTTGGGCGGGAGATTAAATCGTCATGAGGTGCTTATCGTGAACGCAGTGTTTGTACTGGCGACGTTTTTGGCTCTGGCGTTTTTGGGCATTGTTGCAATTGGTGTGGCGCTGTTTGTGCGTCGAGCCCAGCGGGCTAAAGATATTGAACGTGGGCTCAAGATGGTACCGCTTCTCTTGAAGCTGCCCCCTGCCGAGGAGGATGAAAGCCAGCGGGATGATCGCGAGAAAATTAAGGAAAATATTTCTAAAGCTGAGGGTATTTTCACTTTGTTGTCTGGTCTGGCGACCAAGCGCAAACTGTATTCGCAGCGTCATATTGCCTTTGAGGTGGTGGCCCGCGGGGAGCAAATTTACTTTTATGTTGGGGTACCAGCGGCTTTGACAAGTGCAGCTGAGAAAGCCCTAGTTTCAGCCTATCCAAATATTCAAATTGAACAGGCCTCTGAGCATAATATCTTCAGTCAGCAAGGGAAGATTACCGGTGTTACTGGCGGAGAGTTAAATTTGACTCAAAAAAATATCTATCCCGTTCAAACCTACAAAACACTCGAGTTTGACCCGATGAGCGGATTGATTGCTTCGCTCTCAAAACTTACTCAGGATGAAGGTGCGGCGATACAAATTATGATTCGACCGGCACCAGCAAATTGGGCGAAAGGTGCGCGCGAATATGCTAAGGGCCTACTGAATCCACAGCGGGCAAAATCTAACGATCCGATGCATATTGCTACGCAGATTGCGAAGGCACCGTTTTCAACTCCTGACTGGCAGGCCAAGGAGCAGATGCAAGATCCGACCAAGCAGGCCGATACGATTGATCAAAAGCAGGCTCAGGCCATCGAAGAGAAAGCCAGCGAACCAGCTTTCCAGACACTGATTAGGGTCGTTGCAAGCTCAAGCGATCAGGCTCGGAGTCAAATGGTGGTGCAGGATATCGTGAATGGCTTTGCACAGTTTAATCAGCCGGGCAGTAATGGGTTTGTGTATACCCCGGCTCACACCTCGCGCGAGCTGGCGCATGATTTTATTTTTCGCATCTTTCCTCGTAATCGTAAAAACGTCATCCTGAACTCCACAGAACTCGCCACAATCTTCCATTTGCCGGATGCTGCCGCTGAAATTGGTACACCACTCGAGCGGAAAGGACGACGTGAGGTTTCTGCGCCAGCCGAGCTGCCGAGCGAAGGCGTGGTGATCGGTTCGAACTTTTTTCAGGGCAAAGAGAAGGTTATTCGTCTGTCGGACGAAGATCGAAAGCGCCATATGTATATCATTGGACAAACTGGTACTGGTAAGTCGGTTACCCTTGAGGACTTAATTGTGCAAGATATGGCGCTTGGTAAGGGTCTGTGTGTGATTGACCCTCACGGCGAGCTGGCGGATGCAGTACTGGCGAAAGTGCCTCGTAGTCGCATTGATGATGTGGTGTATTTCAATCCAGCCGATCTGACGGTGCCACTTGGTTTGAATATTATGGAATTTGATCCCGAGCATCCTGAGCAAAAAGACTTTATCATTCAGGAAGTCATCAATATGCTCTATAAGCTGTATGATCCAGATAAGCAGGGTATTATTGGGCCGCGCTTTGAGCATTGGTTCCGCATGGCATCGCTTACGATTATGTCCGATCCACAGGGAGCAACGTTCTTGGAGGTGCCGAAGCCATTTGTTGACGATGAGTATCTCAAAGAGAAGTTTAAGTATGTTAAAGATACGACAGTGCAAGATTTTTGGATTAATGAAATGGGACAGACTTCTGATTATCACAAGAGTGAGATGCTGGGTTGGTTTGTATCCAAGTGGGGTGCGTTCCAGTCCAATGAAGTGATGCGTAATATTATCGGTCAGCATAAGAGCGCCTTTAATTTCACCGAAATTATGGATACCAATAAGATTTTGATTGTTAATCTCTCGAAGGGACAGACCGGTACGGAAAACTCACGACTCTTGGGTATGATTTTTGTGATTAAGCTTTTGGCTGCCGCGCTAGCTCGTTCGGGTCGTGAGAAGAGTCAAATGCCTCAATTTACCTTGTATGTTGACGAGTTCCAGAACTTCTCGACTGACAGTTTTGCCACGATTTTATCTGAAGCTCGTAAATATAATCTATGTCTCGTGGTCGCTAACCAGTTCATTGGCCAGCTTTCGGAGGAAATTAAGGGTGCTGTCTTTGGTAACGTTGGAACACTGTTTACGTTTCGCTGCGGACCGGAAGATGCAGAGTTTTTAGAGAAGCAATTCGAGCCGAGCTTTGATCGTAATGACCTAGTGAATATCCCGAACTTGCAAGGGGCAATTAAATTGATGGCGAATGGTTTGCCAACCGTGCCGTTTACCATTCATCCGGTCTTCCCTCCAGTTGGTAAGGCGAATGCCGAGGTTGCGATGCAGTTGAAAGAGCTGACGCGAAAACGGTTTGGTCGACCTAAAACCGAAGTTGAGGAAGAGGTTCGTCAGCAGCTGCGAACACGTGATGGTGCAGATGCTGCGCCCGCCGAGGCAAAGCCACCAGTGGCAACACCGGCCAGCTAGTTGCCAGATATGATGGAGCAGTTTACAATTTAGGTAACATAACAGGTAAGGGTGAGATTATGCTATTTCGGGACGTCGTATCGAACATTGCTTTAAAGCGTGAAAGTAAAAATGTTTTAGGGTTTTATATAAAGCGCATCGCTGATGAGCAGTCGACTCGTGTAATAACAGCAGTCCTCGCCTTGATCATGGTAGCCTTCCAGTCAGTGACGTTTTTAGCGCCACCACAAGTTTCGGAAGCAAGTTCTGGCTCGGCGAACGACATTCTGTACGGGGGCTATAGTTCGAAGACCGATTTGTTGCGCAAGTTTGATTCGAACCCAGAACTGCGAGCAATCTATACGCGAGTTGGGATTGGTCGTGATGAAATTGTGCGAGCTACGGCTAGTCGGGTGAATTCGTCATGGGATGTATGGTCGATGGGGCGCACACGTCATGGAGAACAGAATGTTCAGCTCGATATTCCTGGTGCTCATACGGCGATTTATTTACGACCACTGCGAGTGTGGGGTAATAATAAGTGGTTCTCTGGTTTAGAGGGCAAAACGGCTGCCGGTAAGCAGTTTTGGATACTCTATGACTGTGGTAACCCGGTGTTTGCTGCTAATACCCCAGGAGAGAAAGTGCCGGCCCCTTCAACGCCACCACCGCCACCACCACCACCTCCACCACCACCAACTACGCCGCCGCCACCACCAACCATCAGTTACGCGTGTCAGAGCTTGTCAGCCTACATCGATACGGCCAATAGTGGAAAGAACCCACCGCTCAAAGTAACGTTTGTTGGGGTTGCTCAAATTGCCAACACAAAGTTGAAGAATTATATCTTTGATTTCGGTGACGGTGAGCGGGTTTCAACTGATAAGTCTCAGGTGGAGCATACCTATAAGAAGTCTGGTACGTATACGGCGCGATTAAGAATCGAAACAGCTGCAGGTACTACTGACAATAAGGTTGCCTGTTCGCAGACAATTCGCGTGGTAGATGCGAAGCTTGCGTATAACAAGCAGGCGGTAAACCTGTCGATTAAGGACAAGAACGGAAATCCAATTCAAGCCAGTGGTACAACTGCTCAGGCTGGTAATGAAATTCGTTACAGCATCTCAGCTACGAATACGGGTACAGGCTTAGTCAGTGGGTTCGTATTTGAAGAAGCCATTGCCGACATCCTCGAATATGCAGATATTGTTGATTTGGGCGGAGCCAAGTTGGTTGAAAAGCCAATCCCCGGTCAAGAAGATAAGCTCGTTGAACGCACGCTCGTATGGGATAAGGTGGATATTAAAGCCGGTGAGACGGCTACCAAGCAGTTTGTTGTAAAAGTAAAAAGCCCGATTCCAACTAATGCAACTGGTGTGAGTGACCCGAGCTCGTTCGATTTGAAAATGGAAAATATCTTTTTCAATAATCGAGTCGAAATCTTATTAGAGCAGCCGCCCGTAAAGCAGGTAGAAGCGGTCACGCAAACCCTCCCTCAAACTGGACCAGGAATAGCAACAACCAGTCTGGCGTTGTTTACGAGCGGAATGGTTTTCATTCTCTTGCGTAATCGTCTCATTAAGCGTGAGTTGGAAATTATCGCAGTGACCGATGAAGGAGGCCAACATGCCTGAAAAATTAACCCATAACCCAGAGCAAGAATCTGGCGCTAAGCCCGAAAAGCCTGAATTGAAGGTTGAAAAGACCGCGACGAAAGCCGAGAAGCTGGAGCATACCCAGGAAACCCAGCACGAACGAGAGAAATCTGTTGAAAAAACGCGCGAAAAACTCGAGAAAACCCTCGACAATGAAACGGAAAAAACGCGCGAAAAACAACCTAAGCCAGTTGAGTCTCGTGAGCCACAGATTATTACACGAGCTGTTCGAGACGCTGCTTTTAGCGACACGATGAAGACAGTTCGTACGCAGCTTTCGCCGGTGCAGCGGAGTTTTTCGAAGTTTATTCATGCTAAGCCAGTCGAGATGACCAGCGAGCTTTTGGAAGAGACTGTGTTCCGACCAAGCTTTCTGTGGGGTGGTGTAATTGGCGGCATTGTCTTTGGTGCTGGGTTGTACTTGTTTGCTTATACGCAAGATTTTCGTCTCTCCGGATCAGAGTATATTGTAGGGCTCTTTGTTGGTGGAATTATCGGCGTAATTATCGAGAAGGTCTTCCGACGCAAGAAGTCGACGAAAAAAGCGCGCAGCTAAGCTCATATCTGATAAACTAATACATAAGCATTATGTGGAGAAAAATCCGAGCTAGCCTTTGTGTGGGGATTGTTGCGGCGTTTGTTGCGGCGTCGACTGGTTCAGTGTTTGCAGTTGACGCGGTGGTGACGCAATCTTTTCAGGCCGACGAAGCCTTGGCGGTTGGTACATTAGTGTCGCGACAGGCGGATGACCCAGGTAAAATAGAACCAGCTACTACGAATAATCGCGCCACGATCACTGGTGTGGTGGCAAATCCTGAAGAGTCATTTGTGAGCTATAGCTCAGAGAGTACAACGGCAGTGGATGTCGCGACAAGTGGAGCGGTTATTGTGAATGTATCGACTATTAATGGCGATATTAAAGCCGGTGATCAGCTGACTTCCTCACCCATTAGTGGGTTTGCTATGAAGGCTTCTAACTCGGGAAAGGTAATTGGCCGGGCGCTGGCGGATTTTTCTCGCTCCACCAACGGTGCGCAAATACGAACCGTGAACGATGTGAATAATCGTGCGACCGAGGTTGGGGTTGGGCAAGTGGTTGTTACGGTAGAAATTAGCGACTGGACTGGTCCAAGCGGGGCACAAAACGTATTTGTGGACAACCTTCGTTCGATTGGTGGCCAGGTTGCAGGTAGGCAGGTATCCGCTTCTAGCGCAGTAATTGCCGCAATGGTGCTGGCGGTGGGCATATTGGTATCTGGCATTGTGTTATTTTCGTCGGTGAGTGCAAGTATGAATTCCTTGGGGAGAAATCCCCTTTCGCACAAAATCATTCGACGTAGTTTGACGCAAGTTATCCTGATAGTTGTAGTGCTTTTATCGGTGAGTGTTGTGGTGGCGTATTTTATAATAGGTAGAGGATAAGTATGGAAATTTTATTCGGCATGATATTGGTAGCTCTGGTAGCTTGCATTGCTTTGCTCGCGGTAGTGTTGGTTAAATTACAGAAACTCGAAAAGCATCAGAAAAAAGCCAAGCCTGTGGTGGGTCTGACACGCGCGCAGCAGACCCAGTTGCACGAAGAGGCGGGTCGACAGTATGAAGCTATGATGGTTCGAGAATTGCAGCGTTTTGAAAAAAGTATGCAAAAATTCTCTGATGAAATCTTGGAGAATATGCGCCAGCACGTGGGCCAGCCAGACGTGCAGATTAGTCAGACGATTGAGGGGCTCGTGAGCGCTACCACCGATGGGTACAGCCTTGCCTTGCAGGAAGCGGTGGCGGCGCTGAAGGCGCGGCTTAGCTCGGTTGATGCTTTGCTGGCTTCGCACGCTGAAGCTGCTGACAAGAATGTGCAGGCGCTGGTCGAAGAGCGTAAGGCTCGGGCCGTTAGTCGGGCCGATGCGGCACTGGCGGGTATTTTTTCTGATTATATGGCTTCGGTTGCGACCAACTTAGATTTTGGCGAGCAGCAGGATTATGTGTTGGCTCAGCTTGAGGCAATCAAGCCACAGTTACTTGAGGATGTTAAGCGTGTCGGCTGAAGTGTCATACAGTATTTCCGCACTACCGGTGAGTGTTGTTGGACTGACTGAGCTTGAGGAAGTGCGTGTAGCGCTTGAAAGTTACGTGGACGGTAAGGTTGATAGTATACATTCGTTGGATCCCCGCACGCAGGCGTGGCTTGAAGAGCAGTTGCAGACTTATGGTGCAGGGCAGTTAATTGAGGCGCTGGAACGACTAGTTACTGACGCGCCGGTTATAGAATTAGAACTTGCAGTAGTACCGACGGATGAATGGAGGGAAAAGCTGGTCATCTGGTTTCGTCATCAGGTTTCGCCAGTCGTACTGATTCGTTTGCATGCGCGCCGTAATTTAGTGGCTGGGCTACGTGTGCGGACTGGTAAGCACGTCTATGACATGTCCCTAGCAACTCGTTTGCAGACGGCGACCGGGAATATGCAGGAGATACTTCATGCCAACTAAACAGAATGAGTTTAAGCAGCTGGTTGCAGCCGGGCAGAGTACAGGTGAGGTTATAGCGGTTCGGCGCTTTGTTGTTGTTGTGCGCGGCATGGAAGGGGTCGCAGTCGGCGGTCAAGTGGTGTTCGAGCATGGAGAAACTGGTTTGGTGCGAGAAATCGAGGATGATCAAGCGGTGATCCTGACGATTAGTACCGAGTCGGTAGCGATAGGTTCTTTGGCAGTGGTGAAGTCAGCGTTGCTAGAAGTGCCGGTTTCGCAAAAAATGCTTGGGCGCATTGTTAATCCACTGATGCAACCGATAGATTCGAAGGGGTCAATTGTGGCTTCTCGAACAAGGCCGGTGTTTGGGGATGCTCCGGCTTTTGCAACCCGTGCAATTCTTGATGAGCAATTGGAAACCGGTGTGACCATTGTTGATACACTGTTCCCCATTGTGCTGGGCCAGAGAATAGCAATTATGGGTGACGCTAAGTCTGGTAAAACCACTTTTGCGACCCAGCTTGCTATTAACCAGGCACGTCAGGGTCGTCTTGTGGTTATGGTGCTGATAGCGAAGCGCCACACTGATATCGATCAGCTTATTGCGCGACTTGCTGAAGCTGGTGTTCAAGACAAAATCAGCTTAGTGGTGGCACATGTATTTGATTCGGTGATGATGCAGTATCTATCACCTTACGCCGGCTGCGCTTTAGCTGAGGAGTTATGGCAGGCGGGACAGGATACGGTCATTATCTATGATGATTTTTCATCCCACGCAAAAGTGTGGCGCGAGATATCGCTTCTACTTGGCGCAAACCCTGGCCGTGAATCGTTTCCGGGTGACATGTTTTATACGCACTCTTCATTGCTGGAAAGAGCCGGTAAATTGGCCGCCAATGGGGCGAGCTTAACGGCCCTGCCGTTGGCAGTCACACCAAATGATGATATTACTGGTTACCTTTCTACCAGTCTGATTTCGATGACGGATGGGCAGATTGTCTTTGATGTCGAAACGATGTATCGCGGCACACGTCCGGCAGTCAATGTGGGGTTGTCAGTTTCGCGTGTTGGGGGTCGTGCGCAACAGGCCGAACATAAGGATTTGGCAACTCGTGTCAGCCAAGTCTTAGCGCGTGCCCGCCAGGCTGGCCAGTTTTCGCATTTCGGTACCGAGCTTTCCAGCGACATGCGGGCTGATTTGGCGTTGAGTGGACTCCTGTACGGCCTGTTTAATCAGCAGCCGGATGAGTTGTATTCACTGCGTGAACAACAGATTATGATCCATGCCGCTTTTGCCGCCGTGAGCCGTCCAGAGTTTTCGAGTGAGTGGCTCAAGACGGTCGTGCGGGATGTGGCAAATGCTAACCCGACTGTTTCGCCGGCAGAATTGGCTCAGGGTATCATTACCTCTAACCCAAAGGCTGAGGCATGAGCAGTTCAAAAGATATCTTACACGTGTACGAACAGTACAAGGTAATCGGCGAACTTTCCGGTGCACTTGAAGGGATTGCGAGTTATCGTATCCGTCAAATTAAGGATCGCGTGTTGTTGTCGAAAAATTTCTTTCAAGAACTCTATGCCATCTATTTAAGTTTGCGGGTGGAAAAAGAAGTTGCCCGTAAGCCGATGAATAACAAGGATTTATACATCGTTATTACATCGACTGGTGGTCTGAGCGGTATGATTGATGAAGAGATTGTGAGTCGGGTGATGCGTGATTATGTAACGTCTACGACTGATGTGGTGACGATTGGCGCTCGTGGGGCGGCACTTTTGCGGGCCCGAGGATTAGACATTGAAAGGAGCTTTGGACAACCAGATATTACTCGCCCAATCGATACGAGCCCAATTGTCCTTATGGCTCAGCAGTACCGGCGCACGTTTGTCTATTATCAAGAGTTTCAGACCCTTACCTTGCAGAGACCAAATCGTATTGAGCTGGTATTGGAAACCCAGACGCTTGAGAAGAATAGTGCGCGTGACGTACAAGTTGATACGGACAATATTATGCTCGCCAGTGAGTATCTGTTTGAGCCGACGGTTGATGAGGTAATTGAATATCTCGAAAATGTTATGCTTAATATTACGATGACACAGCTGATCTTCGAATCGCAATTAGCTCAATTTGCAGCACGTTTTACAGCGATGCTCACAGCTCGTTCGCGGGCGGGAGAGGCGCAAACAGAGGCACATATGCAGTATTTATCGGCTCGGCGTCGTGAGCGCGATGAAGCTGCCCATGAGATAGCCTATGCCATGCGAGGTCTGAAATGACGAAAATCACACCTAAGTTACAGTCCAGTGGGCATATTCTTGCAGTTAATGGACTGGTTGTGACGGTGCGTTTTGGCGATGACAGACCGAAGCCAAATGAACTTTTGCACGTTGAGGATCGCTCCGATGTACTGTTGGTGTGGCGCGAGTTTACAGATCGGCAGACGGCAAAATATATTAATATTGCAGGTGCCTCAGGTTTGACCGTGAGGATGCCGGTATTCACGAGTGGGCATACCCTGGCTGCGCCAACCGGTAAGGGTGCTTATGGGCGCGTGTTTGATGCCTTGGGTCGTCCGATCGACGGACTGGAGCCACCTCAGACCGATGTCGTGCCGGTATATCGAGAGATGAAGCAGCCTCATTTTCGTCCAACTACATCGGAGGTATTAACTACCGGCATTAAGGTAATCGATTTTTTCGCTCCCTTTGTGAAGGGGCGTAAAATTGGCATTATTGGTGGTGCTGGGGTAGGTAAAACCGTACTCACCACTGAGCTTATTCATAATATTTCGGCATCTAAAGCGGCCACCAGTTACTTTGTTGGTATTGGGGAGCGCATTCGCGAAGGGCATGAGCTGCGCGACACCCTTGAGAAAGCTCAGTTACTCGATAGTACGGTGATGTTTTTGGGGCAGATGAATGAGAATGCCGGTATGCGATCTTTGGTTGGTATGACAGCAGCAGCCAGTGCTGAATATCTGCGCGACGAGCTCAAGACCGACGTGCTGTTCTTTGTAGATAATATCTATCGTTATGTGCAGGCTAATAATGAGCTATCAACGATGCTCAACGAGACGCCATCTGAAGGTGGTTATCAGCCTGGATTGTTCTCTGAATTACATCGACTTGAAGAGCGCCTGCATTCCACAGAAAACGGCTCGATAACCAGCGTGCAGTCAATCTATATTCCGGCCGACGATCTTTCAGACCCAGCTGTAGTTGAAATATCACAGCAATTAGATAGCGTGATTGTGCTCTCGCGCAAAGTATTTGAGTCAGGAATTTTCCCAGCGGTTGACTTACTTGCTACACGGTCTTCTTTGCTTTCGATCGATGTGGTTGGGGAGCGACACTATATGTTGGCGCGTCAGGTACAACTGATTCTCGAGAAATATGAAAGTCTACAGAATATTATTGCGATTATTGGTGAAGCTGAGTTATCGATGGCGGATCGAGAAGCTTACAGCAAAGCCAAAGAACTGAAGCGCTATTTTGCTCAGCCTATGCATGTTACTCAGGAGCTGAATGGTGTTGCTGGCGAGTTCGTAGATCGTGAGAAAATGTTGGCTGGCGTTGAGGAGATTTTGTCGTCATGAGCGAAATGATTGATAGTTTGAGTCAAATGAGAGTGAAGGTTTTCTCGCCTTTTGAAGTCATGTATGAGGGCAACGCCAGAGCACTCTCGGCTAAGAATGCACTTGGTCCATTTGATGTGCTGCCTGACCATACAAATTTTATGACGCTCTTGGTTGCTTCTGAGTTGAAAGTGATCACTACGGTTGATACCCGACAATTTACCATTGAGCATGGAATTTTGAAGGTTGCCAACAACGTTGTGACGGTGTTTGCGAATATCTAGATAATCCTGTTGATAACTCCATTAAAAACCTTGTGCTTATATCTGTACAACAGGTAAAATGATACAAGCACAAGAAGTGTGTTTGTGATTTATATGTGGGAGTTATGCAGCCAAATCAACCTGTTCGCGCTGATAGTGAAATAACTACAGAAGCTAGCCTTAATAAGACTACAGATTCGGGGTCTCCAGAATTTGTGAGTTTGAGTACCGGTCAGCATGCTCAGCCTACTGCGGCGAGAGCCCCTAGATTCACTGCTGGTAAGCTGACCATTGCTGCCGTTGTACTGACGATCTTAGGGTTGGTTGGAGCGGTTGTATATTTTATGCGCACATCAACTGGTAGTGAGCAGGCTCAGAATGTCGATAATTATCCAGTTTCGAGCTTGGGCCTAGAGAAAGCTTCCACTAGCTTGGCGGTTCCAAGTGGTGCCTCAGAGCTAGCGGTGAATGGTGATGTGACGATTGCGGGTATCCTATCGCTTTCCGATGAGGCAATTGCGAATCTAGGCGAAACACTCACCAATAAAGTGACGATTCAGGACACGTTTCCAGGAACCCCGCAGGCCGGTAATGTGGGTATTTCGGGTACCTTTGGTGCCGGTAATTTTGTAGGTTCAGGCGCGGGAATCACGGGCTTGAACGCCACAAATATTACTAGTGGCACGCTGGCTAATGCGCGGCTGAGTCCAGATGTAAGTCTTTTGGGGCAGACCATTGAGGCGGGCGAAATCCAGTCAAATATAGTTTCTTCCATAAATGGCATTGTCAATGATGGTGGGAATGTCGATATTGTGGCCGGTACAAATGTGACGGTGACGACAGCTGGCAATACTATTACTATCTCATCTTTAGCGGCCGGCGGCGGTATCGAAGAAATTATCGTTGGCTCGGGCTTGGTTGGTGGGGGTACCACGGCTACCGTAAATATCGACATTGATAGTTCGGTGGTAACCTTGCAGGGCAACACCTTTAACGGCGCTGGTCAACTTGTACGGCTTAATGGGCTGGGGCAGCTGCCGGCTGTGAATGCGTCACAGCTGACGAATCTTAATGCCTCGGCACTCACCGGGGGTACGGTGGATGATGCTCGGTTGAGTAGTAATGTAGCACTCAAGAATGGTCAGAATATCTTTACGCCGTTAGCAGATTCGACAGGTGTATTTCGTGTCCAGAATGCGGCTGCGAACGTGGATGTATTGCGCGTAGATACTTCAAATAATCGAGTCGGCATCGGTTTTGGTACAGCCGTTGCGCCTAACTACACGCTTGATGTTAATGGGGATATCAACATCGCCGCTGGTAGTGCGTTCCGAATTGGCGGGGTGGCAATTTGTACATCCGGCGGGTGTGCGGCGGCAGCTGGATCATCGGATTACATTCAGAACTCAGCCAGCTTACAGGCATCTGCTAACTTCTTTATCTCATCGGCGAGTACTACAGATGTAACAGCACGCATTCGTGGAGCGGTCGGGCAGAGTGCCAATCTTTTACAGCTAGAGGACAATAGCGGAACCGGTGTTTTTTCAGTAGGACCAGGAGGCAATACTATTGTTCGTGGGACGTCATTATTCCGGCCTGGTGCAACGACAACTGCTCTGCAAGTACAGAACGCAGCCGCAACCGTAGATGTGTTGCGTGTCGATACACAGAATGGACGGATTGGCATTGGGTATGGCGTGGCAGTGCCACCAAGCTATTTATTAGATGTAAATGGCGATGTGAATATTGCGTCGAGTTACGCGTACCGTATTGGTGGTACGCAGATCTGTACGTCTTCTGGTTGTTTAGTGGCTGGCGGTTCCGGTGACTATATTCAAAATGGCACAGCCATGCAAACCGCTAACTTTGCAATTCAATCTGCAAGTGCGGGAAGTATTGCGGCGCGTATTCGCGGTGCAGTCGGCCAAACCGCAAATATTTTGAGCGTGGAGGATAGTAATGGTAATGCTCTGCTGGCACTTTCGGCACAGGGTAATCTCGCAGTTCAGCCAACGGTAAATTCCACCACGGCGTTCCGTGTGTTTCGCGATGACGGGGTGACTGAGGCGCTACGCGTGGATACGAGTGCGAACCAGACGGTGGTTGGTGATAACGGCACCACAGGTACAGGGGCGTTACGGGTTGAAGCTTCCGGTACGCAGAATGGTCTGGTAGTAAATTCAGCCGGGACAGGCAATCTACTCAATCTATCAACTGCCTCTACGAGCATTTTGATTTCTTCAACTGGGCAAGCATCTTTTATGAACGGGGTCAACTCTACAACGGCTTTCCGAATTCAAGACGCTAGTTCGAATACTTTATTGCAGGTAAATACTGCGCAGAATCAGGTTAATATTGGCGGAGGTACGCTGGCTGCCCAGCTTGGTGTTACAACAGGCGGTACACAAGTTGGGCAGATTATTAATAATACCGGCACTGCTAACTCACTTGAGATTAAAAAAGTCTCCACTAATGTCTTTACCGTGAGCGATACGGGGGAGGTTCTCGTTCAGCCATCCGCAAATTCATCCACCGCCTTAGAAATTAAGAATTCGAGTGGGGCCAACGTGTTGCAGGTTGCAACCGGCAACAGCGCGGCCAACTCGACTCCAAGCATGACATTTAATGGGTCGTTGATTGGTGATTTAGCTAGCTGGACGAGTAATACAAATGCCTTACCGGTTGAACATAATCTTTCAGCATCAGTCACTCTCAGTGGCTACACATATATACTGGGTGGACAGCAGTTGGGTCTTCCTTCCTCGGCAGTTCGTTACGCAGTTCATCGAGGAGATGGCTCTTTAGGAGCCTGGTCTTCGACTACAAGTTTACCCGTAAGTGGGGATACGGCAGCAGCAGCCACCTACAATGGCTTTATTTACGCAGCAGTTAATGGTGCCAGTAATATCTACTATGCGCGGCCAAATAATAATGGTTCAATTTCGAGTTGGACAACAAGTAGCAGTACACTACCTTTCCAAGCGTATGCACCACACCATAGCATGATAATTCATAATGGCTATCTTTATTTAGTAGCTATGGGTGCAAACAGCCGAGACATTTATTATGCTAAATTAGGCGCTAACGGCGCGCCAGGCGCATTTACCAACATTTCGAATGCCCTGCCCAGTGCATCACTTTATCCTGCCGTAGTTGTAAGTAATGGTTATTTGGTGGTTATGGGTGGTGCAAATGGAGTCTTAGTAAAGAGTGATGTTCACACTTTTGCAATTAATTCTAGTGATGGATCACTCGGAGCTGCAACCGCAACTACCAGTTTGCCTGGGCCTAGAACCGCTGGAGCTGCACAAGTGATAAATGGGAACATTTATTATGCTGGTGGCGTCTCTGATGTTGCGCCAGTACCACGTACTGAAATATTTTACACTCGCCTGCAAGCCAATGGCACAGTTGCAAGTTGGTCCACATCATCAACTCCACTTTTCGAGTCAGTATATGGAGCTGGATCAAGTTCGTATAACGGATATTTATATGTATTTGGAGGCACGAAAGCAGGCAGCGCCACAACAGATGTAAATTATATGACTTCAGCCCGAGTGCAATTAGGTGGCACTTTGGATCTGATTGGCATTTCCAACGGTACGCTTGCCGCAGGTAGTGGTGAGAGTGGTGGTTCGGTGTATGCCGGAAATATTTCTGCATCTGGTCAACTGACCGTAGCGGGCAATACTTCATTACGCGGTGGGGCAACTGTTGGCAATCTTCTGCAGGTGCAAGGTGATGCCGCTTTTAGAGCTGCCAGTGCGGCAAGTACTGAAACGCTACAAGTTCAAGATTCAAGTGGAAGTGTATTGTTTAATGTTGATGCAGCTAACAGGGCAGTCTCGGTTGGCACTGCAACGGCTACAGCCGCTCTGACAGTTTCATCAAGTGCAGCGAATAATCTTTTTCGGGTTATCGATGCAACAACGCCAACGACAGTATTCAATATTGCCGATGGTGGTGCAGCAACCTTTCGAACCCAAACAAACACCTCCACAGCACTGCTTATTCAGAACTCCGCCGGCACTAATCAGTTTGCATTTGACACCGCGAATAATCGAATATATCTGGGCAATGCGGGATCGAGTTTTGATCTTAAATTAGGAGGTACAGGTCAAGTCCGCAACGCGATTACGAGAGACTTTACCTGTACCGTTACCGAGCAGGTGAATGACATTGTTGTGTTTAGTGCAGCCAGTACGGTGGCGCGCACGACTACGGCCGATTCAAATCGCGTAGCTGGCGTGGTGATAGCAAAACCATCTAGCACTACTTGCACCACTGCGATTGCCGGGGTAGTAGCAGTGTGGTTTTCATCGAACGCAACGCCTGGAAGTGTAGGAGATCCGGTAGTAACCTCAGCCGTGTCTGGAGCAGCTCAGTCAACCACTACGCCTGCAGCGGGAGCTATGCTGGGTAACTCTCTATCAACAAAAGACGGTTCTAACCTTGTCTGGGTGAGGTTACGGTAGGTGCAACCAACTGACCAGCAGGATTTAAATGCGCGAAGTGATGCTGGCTCGTTTGCGGCAGCGGGTTCTTTGGCGACTCTTGAGCAAGAGGTACATAGGCGCCGTAAGCATCGTTCTAAGTTAAGCCGTCAACGGTTATTGTTTACCGGTTTAGCGGGGGTTTTTATACTATTAGTGCTCACGGGCGTTGGGTTTTCGACGTACAAATTTTTTAAGAGCCGTTGGTTTCGTCAGCCGGCCGACCTGTTTGCTGTTCAGGCGATTAATTTTTCGGCAAATGACTTAGCGACATCGCTCGTTACTATACCGCTGCAGTCTCAGAATCAGCCATCGCAGCTTGGGCTAAATGGTGATTTGCGAGTTGGGGGCAATTTAAGTTTGTCCCAGCAGGGTATTACGAACTTAGGTGAGGTCCTTACAAATAAGTTAGATTTACAGTCTAATATTCCAGCTCTTGCCCAAAGTGGGAATGTGTCGATTACCGGTACAGTTGGTGCAGCGGCCTTTGTGGGCGGCGGTACGCAGCTTACAGAACTGAGTGCTGCGAATATCGGCTCGGGTACACTAGCGACAGCTAGATTGAATCCGGATGTCAGTTTACTGGGTCAATCAATCAGCGTTACGCAAATTCAGCCGAATATTATTTCTTCAGTAAATGGGTTGTTTGGTGATGGTGGGAATATTGCCCTTGTTGGCGATGGTAGTATTTCGGTTACCAATACTGCTACTGGCCTGGAGCTTAATCAGGTAGGTATCGGTAGTGGCATTACTCAAATTACGCTTGGCACGGGACTCATCGGAGGAGGTAGCTCTAGTCCTGCGGTAATTGATTTTGATAGTTCGCTCGCAACCTTGCAGGGGAATACATTTAATGGAGCGAGTCAATTGTTGCAGCTCAACGGTAGTGCGGAACTTATTGCTCTAGATGGAAGTCTTTTGACGAGCTTGAGTGCCGCCGCCCTTACATCTGGTACGGTGAATGATGCACGACTTTCAACGAACGTGATTTTGAAAGATGTAGCAACCAATGTTTTAATACCTTCTGCAGATTCGACGTCGGCATTTGCGGTTCGTAACGCTGCCGGTTCGCAGGATGTTTTACGCGGCGATAGTACAAATGGGCGGGTTGGTATTGGCTACCCAACTGCAACTGCACCCTCGTATACGCTCGATATCTATGGCGATATTAATGTTGAACCACCTTCATCCACGCTCCTTATTGGTGGTGTTCAAATTTGTGGCACAATTACCTGTGCTATTCAGGAAGGGAGCGCTAGCTACGTTCAGAACACGCCAACTCTACAGCCCAGCGCGAATATCGCAATTCAGTCGGCCGGCTTTTCGTCGATAGCAGGAAGAATTCGTGGTGTTGCTGGGCAAACCGCTAATCTTTTACAGATTGAGGAAGAGGGTGGGGATAGTATCTTTGAGGTTTCAAATAACGGATCTCTCCTTCTCCAAGGGGAGTACTTAGCACAGCCTCCAGCCATGACTCGGGCTTTTGCGGTGGTGTATCATGCTGCCCCAAATATTGGTGTATTGCGTTTAGATACCGATACGGAAAGAGTTGGCCTTCTGTTGGATGATGCTCAGATGCCTCAATATCGCTTGGATCTTGGCGCGGGCTTAGGTGGTGATATGAATTTGGCTACTGGTTCTGTGATGCGTATTGGTGGAGTGGCGGTTTGTTCAAGCCTGGGTTGTTCGGGTGATGGCTCGAGTATTGACTATATCCGTAATTCGACGACGCTACAGACAGGAGCGAACTTCTTTGTTCAGTCTACAGCGGCTGGTGGTCTCGGTGCGGTGCGGATTGCCGGAGCAGTTGGGCAAACGAATGATATATTCCTTGCGGAAGATAGTTCTGGCGATAGAGTGCTGTCAGTTGCTGATACTGGTGACTTGGAGTTGAAGCCAGTGTCAAATGATTATTATACATTTCAAGTGATAGATTCTGCGTTCTTAGCGCGTTTCGCTGTCGATACTTTTTCTGGGGGTGTTGGAATTTCAGATGCTGATGCATATAACTTCGGCGACTCTTTATTTGTAAATGTTTTTGGAGATGACGATGGTCTTGTTGTTAATCAATCAGGGAGTGGTGATTTACTACAACTCGCAAATAGTACGGGAAATGTGATGCAGGTGAGTGCAACTGGTGACACACTCTTTCGCACAACCACAAATGCTTCAAATGCGTTTGCGGTAATTACGAACTCGGCTGCAGTCGTATTGAATGCCGACACCAGTCAGGGGAGTATTAATGTTGGTGGCTCGAGCTACACTTCAAAGCTCGGGCTTACTACGGGGAGCCAGGTGGGGTACACCCTAGATAATTACAGCACAGGTAATTCGCTCATTGTGCAAAAAACAGGCACTACAGTTTTGAATGTGGCCGATACTGGCAATCTAACAATTCAGCCGGCCGCCAATACACTTGAGGCGGTGCAGGTAAAAAGTTCAGCTGGAGCGGAGGTACTACAGGTTGCTACGGGTACCGGCAGCACAAATAATACGCCATCTTTTGTATTTAACGGTGGCGCAAATGGTGAAGTTGGCAGTTGGTCTACAAATAGCACAGCCATGAATAAGCCGCTGCGTGATGCTGGCTATGTATTTATGAATGGCTATATGTATCGAATTGGTGGTACACAGCAAGCGAGTCGTTCAACTTTTACGCTAGAGAGTGAAGTTGCTCGAGCTCAGGTACGTGCTGATGGCTCGGTCGGTAGTTGGACTGCGATTGGCACGCTAAATGACAGTGTGAGCTGGAGCTTACGCTCAGGGTTTGGTATGACAGCAATTAATGGTGCAATCTACACGGTGGGAGGTTATCGCTTTAGTAATAATATTACGAATGGAATGCATAACTCAGCGAGTTTTGCGAAGGTTCAAGCCGATGGCAGTCTGAGTAGTTGGACCCAAGTAACATCTATGGATGGTTGTTGTACTGGACAGCGAGGAGAAGGTCCGCTAGTTAATGACGGTTATGGGAACATGTATTATCCTGGAGGCATTAGTAACTACAGTGCAGGAAGCCCATTATCTGGCGTGTATCGTGAAACGGTGCGAGGAAATCTCTGGCCAAGCAATGGTTCGTGGCCACACAACTCTGGTATTTCAGCTATGCCGGCGGGTCGTGCCGGACACCGGGCAGAAATTGCTAACGGTTATTTGTATGCTATTGGTGGTTACGCTGGTGCTAGCGGTTCATCAGTTCAGTCAACAGTGTATTATGCCAAGCTGAACGGTAGTGGTGGTGCAGGTGCCTGGAGTACGGCCAATGCTATGCCAGTGAGTTTGAAATATCACTGTAGTGGTGTGGCTAACGGTTACATGTATGTTTGGGGTGGTGATACTGGCTCTGGGGCGAGTAATGCAATTTACTATGCCAAGCTGAATAATGATGGTTCACTTGGGAGTTGGCAAACGTCGAGTCAAACAATGCCAACGGGGATTGCTAGTGCCGGCTGCGCAATTATTAACGGCCGATTGTATTCTTTTGGTGGGGTAACCAGTGCAGGGTCTACGACGAGTGCTGTGTACTACGCAGAAATTGCGAAAGTGCGTATATATGCCGATCTTGATCTCATAAGTCTTGATAGTGATAGTCTTGCTGGATCGGGCAATGAGACTGGATCAAGTTTGATGAATGGGTCGAATCAGAAGGGAAGTCTATTCGCGGGGTCAATATATGCAGCGGGAGATTTACAGGCTACAGGATCGGCCCAGCTTACGGGGGGTCTTACAATATTAGATCGATTTTCAACGAGTGGAGATGCGCTTATTAAGGTAAACGTCAATTATTCCGATAGATCAGTCGTTGTTGATAATAGTGCTGGATCGCGGGTTTTGACGATTGATTCATTTACGAGTGGTGAAACGGTTGGTGTTAATATCGGTGACACGTTTGGTGCGATTGATGCCAAGATGGCGGTAAACGGTGTGACCGTAGGACAGAACTTAATGCAGGTGACAGATACCAGCAATGGTACGTTACAGGCTCTGACGATTGCTGATGGGGGTGCTACTTCTTTTACTAATGATTGCTCAACTGCTGCGCAGTGCGATGAAACGACCGCGTTTCAGATTCAGAATGCCTCGGGTACCCCACTATTTAATGTAGATACATTAAATGCTCGACTAACACTTGGCTCGACTTCTGCTAATTTTGATATCGATTTCGAACAAAACTCTTCGAATCGCAGCGCAATTGTGCGCGATTTTGTGTGTACTGCTTCAGAGGCAGCTTTTGATATTGTAGAGTTCAGCGCCGTTGATAGTGCTGTGCGTACCACGACTGCAAACTCTAATCGTGTGGCTGGTGTGGTTGTCGCTATACCGTCGCTCAATACTTGTACCGTTGCGATAGGTGGCGTTGTACAGGTCAATTTTGGCGCAAATCCTTCTCCGGCAACAATAGGAGATCCGGTTGTTACTTCAGCCACGGCTGGCGCAGCTCAATCTACTACTACGCCGGCTGTCGGTGCTGTGCTTGGTAATTCGATTTCGAGTAAAGATGGCTCGAATCGGGTCTGGGTACGCCTGCGTCGCGATTAATGCTCTTGCCCGCACACCTGATATTCAGATATACTAGATGTAATGAAGAAACGAACTACAGGAGGGGCTAGGTAGCTTATGGCTGCAAAATCACAGCCCCAAGAATATACTGCGTCGCAAATTCAGGTCTTAGAGGGTCTTGAGCCGGTTCGCAAACGCCCGGGTATGTATATTGGTGGCACGGGCCCCGAAGGCCTCCATCACCTGGTTTGGGAACTTGTAAATAACTCTATAGATGAAGCGCTGGCCGGTGCGGCAACTCGCGTAGATGTTGCGCTTGAAGCCGATGGCTGGGTACGTGTTTCCGATAATGGACGTGGTATTCCAGTTGATAAAGTTGCGGCAACCGGTAAGTCGGCGCTGGAAACAGTGCTGACCGTTTTGCATGCTGGTGGTAAGTTTGGCGGTGGCGGCTATAAAGTTTCTGGTGGTCTTCATGGTGTGGGTGTTTCGGTTGTGAATGCCTTAGCTACAGACTTGGTGGCCATCGTCAAAAAAGACGGAAAAATTCACGAGCAAACCTACAAGAATGGCGTGCCAACAAGCGACATTAAAGTTGTTGGGCAGACAAAAGATACCGGTACAACTATCCGCTTTAAGGCCGATGACTCAATTTTTGAAACTACAAACTTTAAATACGAAACCATCCTGGACTATCTGCGTCACCAAGCCTATCTCACCAAAGGTGTGCAAGTTCAGCTTGTCGATGAGGTGAATGACCGACAGTTTGGTTTTTACTTTGAAGGCGGAATTCGCAGCTATGTCGAGCATCTTAATAAAGGTAAGGAAGCGATTAACGAGCCAACCTTTTATGTGGAGCGCGAGAATGGCGATGTCACAGTTGAAGTAGCGATTCAGTACTGTGATAGTTTTAATGAACAAGTTAAAAGTTTTGCGAACAATATTCATAACCCAGAGGGTGGAACGCACCTCACTGGATTCCGCACCGCACTTACGCGTGTTATTAATGATTACGCTCGTAAAAATGGCCTGATTAAAGAAAAAGATGAATCCCTCACTGGTGAAGATGTGCGTGAAGGGCTGACGGCAATTGTCTCGGTGAAGTTACCAGAGCCGCAGTTTGAAGGTCAGACCAAAGGTAAGCTTGGTAACCCAGAGATTCGTGGGATTGTTGATCAGGTCTTGTCCGAATACTTGGCATATTACTTGGAAGAAAACCCAACTGAAGCTAAGAAAATTTTTGGCAAGGCTTCCCTTTCAGCTCGAGCTCGACGAGCCGCTCGGGCTGCACGCGACACCGTGATTCGAAAGGGCGCCCTAGAAGGCATGACCCTGCCTGGTAAGCTGGCTGACTGTAGCTCTAAAGATATGACTAAGTCGGAGCTCTTTATTGTAGAGGGTGACTCGGCTGGTGGAACTGCCAAGCAGGGGCGTAATCGCGAATTTCAGGCTATCTTGCCTTTGCGGGGTAAGATCTTAAATGTTGAGCGTGCTCGTCTCGATAAGATGCTCTCTAGTAATGAAGTGAAGAACCTCATCATAGCGCTCGGTACAGGAATTGCTGATAACTTTGAAATTGAAAAATTGCGTTATAACCGCATCATCATCGCAACCGACGCCGATGTTGACGGTGCACACATTCGCACATTACTCTTAACATTTTTCTTCCGACATATGTCTCAGGTTGTTGAGGGCGGACATATTTATATTGCGCAGCCTCCACTCTATAAGATCTCCGTTGGGCGCGAGAAACATTATGCCTATAATGATGCTGAACGCGACTCGATTTTAGCGGAGCTTGAAGAGAAGCATAAGGCTAAGGCGGGCGCAAAGGGTAAGACGAAAGCGGTGGCGGTTGAAGAATCAGAAACTGCAGAAGAACAGGCTGATGTCGAAACGGCTGCTGATTTGGCCGAACTTGCAAGTTCTCAAAATTCTACGGCTGAAGTTGGCGAGGTATCAACCCAGGAGGTTGTAGAGGCCACGGGTGTAAAAATTCCTGGCCTCACAATCCAGCGCTATAAGGGTCTTGGAGAAATGAATGCTGATCAGTTGCGTGATACCACTATGGACCCTGAGCATCGCGTGATGTTGCAGGTTACCGTTGAGGATGCTGAAAAAGCAGATACCATTTTTACCAAATTAATGGGTGATGAAGTGAGCTTGCGCAAGAATTTCATTCAAACCCATGCTAAGTCAGTAACGAATATCGATTTCTAGGATTATTATGGACGACAATACTACACCAGCCGAAAATATGAATAATGCCATCCAGCAAGGGGACTTAGGCGTAATCCGTCCGCAGTCAATCGAAGTCGAGATGGAGAAGAGCTATCTCGAGTACGCTATGTCGGTCATTGTTTCGCGGGCTTTACCAGATGTGCGTGATGGCTTAAAGCCAGTACACAGACGTATTCTGTATGCCATGCATACCATTGGTTTGCGATCAACAGTTAAGTATCGTAAGTCGGCAACGGTTGTTGGTGAAGTAATCGGAAAGTACCATCCACACGGCGACTCAGCAATTTACGAATCAATGGTCCGTATGGCTCAAGACTTCAGTCTGCGCTATCCAATGGTTGATGGTCAGGGTAACTTCGGCTCGGTTGATGGCGACTCGGCAGCTGCCATGCGTTACACCGAAGCACGCATGACAAAAATTGCGGAAGAGATGCTCACTGATATTGATAAGGATACCGTTGATTTTATCCCCAACTACGATGGCTCACAGCGCGAACCGCGCGTATTGCCCGCTAAACTGCCAAATCTTCTGCTTAATGGTGTGCAGGGTATCGCAGTTGGTATGGCTACTAATATCCCAACCCATAACTTGCGTGAGATAGTTGATGCAATTGTGGCTATTATTGATAATCCGGAAGTCACCATTGATGATCTTACTAAGATTGTGAAGGGACCAGACTTCCCTACTGGTGCAACCATTTACGACGATGGTGGCATCGCTTCTGCCTATGGCACTGGTCGCGGTAGTATTACGATGCGAGCGGTTGCTGAAATTATTGAGTCAAAAAAGGGTCGTCAGTCTATTCTGATTACCGAAATCCCGTACCAAGTTGTGCGTTCTAATCTAGTCTCAAAGATGGCTGAGCTGGTACGCGATAAGAAGATAGTTGGCATTGCCGATATCCGCGACGAAAGCTCCGAGCGTGAGGGCAACCGTATTGTAGTAGAGCTTAAGAAGGATGCCTATCCACAGAAAATCTTGAATCAGCTGTATAAATACACACCTATGCAGACAGCTTTCCATGTGAATATGCTGGCGCTGGTTGATGGGATTCAGCCACGCGTATTGAACTTAGAAATGGTGTTGCGGTATTTCCTTGATCACCGCAAGATTGTGGTGCGTCGTCGCACTGAATTTGAATTGAAGAAGGCCGAAGCTCGTGCACATATCTTAGAGGGTCTGCTGCGCGCTCTCGACGAGATTGATGCAGTGATTACGACAATTCGTGAGAGTGAGACTCAAGACGAAGCGCGTACGAATCTCGTGCAACGCTTTGAGCTCTCAGAGATACATGCCAACGCGATTCTGGCTATGCAGCTACGTACCTTGGCTGGTCTCGAGCGCAAAAAGATTCAAGACGAATATGATGAACTGCAAAAAACTATTGCCGCCCTCAAGGAAATACTCTCCAGCGAAGCTAATATTCTTAAAGTTATCCGCGAAGAACTCGTTGAAGTGCGTGAAAAGTACGGTGATGATCGCCGCACCCAAATTGAACGCAAAGCTGTAGGCAATTTCTCCGAAGAGGACTTGGTGCCAAATGAGGATGTGATTATTACCATCACCCATGGTGGCTACATTAAGCGCATGCCATCTGATACCTACAAGAGCCAAGGTCGTGGCGGTAAAGGGATCATGGGTATGACCACTAAGGAAGAAGATGTGGTCGAACATGTTATTAAAACCAAAAACCATGATTGGTTGCTGTTTTTCACCTCACAGGGTCGAGCTTTCCGTGTGAAAGTCTACGAAGTTCCGGCTGCCAGCCGCATAGCCAAAGGTGTCTCGATTGTGAATATCCTCAACCTCGCACCGGAAGAGAAAGTTACCAGTGCCGTGTCACTTACCAAGGAAGAAACCGCACAGTACCTGTTTATGGCCACTCGTCAGGGGACGATTAAAAAGACGAAAATTGTTGATTTTGCCAACATTCGTTCAACCGGCATTATTGCTATTAAGTTAGATAAAGGCGACGAGCTTGCTTGGGTGAAGAAATGCTCTGACGGCGATGACATTATCCTCTCAACCTCAAAGGCGCAGGCACTTCGGTTTGGTCAGGAAGCCGCTCGCCCAATGGGTCGTGCAACTCGTGGTGTTCGAGGAATGCGGTTGCGGGCTGATGATCGTGTGGTAGGTGTAGATATCGTTGGCAAAGAAGAAGGCTTAATGCTCGTAACCTGTGAGAATGGCTATGGAAAGCTGACAAAAACCGACCAATTTACCAAGCATGCTCGTGGTGGGGTTGGCATTAAGGCTGGGGTAGTAACCGCGAAGACTGGCGAAGTGATTGATTCTCGAATTATTCGCTCGCGTGATGATGATTTGCTGATTATTTCTAAGCAAGGCCAGGTGATTCGGTTGCGCCTTAAGGATATCTCGGTAATTGGTCGGGCCACTCAAGGAGTTCGCATTATGAAGATGAAAGAAGGCGACAAAGTAGCTTCTTTGGCATTGATGGATGCGACCGGCGATCCGGAGCTGACCGAATAGCACTCTGTTCCGTTGGATTGGTTTAGCGTAAGATAGAATCATAAGGGTTTTACCAGGTGATTCACAAGACAGTTCATAATCTTAAAAAATTACCAAGGCGCGTACGCACACGCTTGAGTCATCATTTAGTCTCGTCGGCAGTACTTGTGAAAGATTTGCAGATTACAGAGGGTGATGTAGTGCTTGAGCTGGGGAGCCCGATTGGATTTTTTGGCGTGGCTGCAATCAAGGCCGTGGGTAAGCCGGGCAAAGTGATTATTGCTGGGGCAAATGAAGATGCGTTAGAGCGAGTTGATTATCTCAAACGGTATGGTTCATTTGAGACTACGTTGCTCGCGGATGTTTTACTGGGACGAGCACTTCCCCACCAGAGTGTTGATTGGATTTTGCTCACTAATGTGCTGTCGTCTTCGTTAAACCCCGACCATTTTTGTTTGTCCGTGACGCAATATGCGAAGCCTGGCGCACGGGTTGTTTTGCTCGACTGGCAGTCGCGTGGCGGAACCGGCGCTGGTCCTTTGGCAGATAGGCGGGTGAGTCAGGAACAGGCGATTCATCTCATGCAGTCCTGTGGCATGGTGTTTGAGCGCACACTGGCCACTCCTGGCTATCAGTATGCGTTAGTCTTTCGCATTAAAAAGTAAACGACGGACTTACTAGGGGCGACAAGGCGGTTTGCCTTGAGGTACAATAGAGTCTAGAGGAGTTGAATACGGATGGTTTCGGAATATCTTTATATACCACTTATTACGTGGCTAATTGCACAAATGATTAAGTTCGGTATCGCAGTTTTGCAGGGAAAGTATCGCCCAAGTTTACTGTTCTCATCTGGAGGTATGCCAAGTGTGCACTCAGCCACAGTGGCTTCACTTGCAACGGTGGCGTTGATCGAAGGCGGGCCAACGAGTCCACTCTTTGGCATTACCGGTGTGTTTGCCGCCATCGTAATGTACGACAGTTTGGGTGTACGTCGAGCTGCTGGTGAGCAGGCCAAGGTGCTCAATCTGTTGATTGAAGACCTTTCTACAAACGGAGCCGTAAAAACTCCGAAAAAATACGGGCATTTAAAGGAGATCCTCGGTCATCGCCCACTTGAAGTGGCTATTGGTTTGATGCTCGGTGTTGCGGTATCTGCACTGCTGCTTGGTAATACATTGTTGGTGCGTGCAAGCTGGCTCATGACCACGCCTTCAGCTTTGGCCCGTTGGATTCAATTGGGTCTGGCTGTTTTTCTTATTCTTTCTGGAGTTATCGTTTACCTGTGGGCTCGCGCACGATCTTCGCGTAAGTTGGCTCGCTATCGTCCTTTTCTAAAGCAGATTCTCATTTCCAATCTGGTGGTTGCTGCACTATTCTTCGGGTTAGTGTTTTTGCAAACTCAAGGCGTGCGCACATATAATGCGTGGTTGTTTGTAGCCCTGGGGTTATTGGTGTTTTTCTTCTGGCATGCCGCCCTCTGGTATATGCTTTTAGTGGATGGAAAATTACGATCTAGCATCGCCGATGTTTCGGTGCAGGCGCGTAAACAAAAGTGGATGAAGCCAAAACGCAAAAAGGCGCGTGCTGCTCGCCGGGCTGCAAAGCGCAAGTAAGTCGCATTTTCAGATAAAAACCTCCTCATTCTCTCTTGACAGCGCGGGCCTTTATGCCGTAAACTGTTTGGAGGTAGTTCGTTTGTAGCGACTTTTCAAAAAGCAAAACATGGTTCTTCTTCGAAGAAAAAAGAGCCGTTGTTTTTTTCTGGCGTTGGCAACTACTGAACTTTGACAAGTTACTTGTGTCAGTTTAACAAAGAGTATTTAAACTTCTTTATGTTCGTATGACAGGATCCAAATCTGCACATTCGGTTGTATCGTTCCGGTGTGTAGTTAAAATTTAACGATATAGCATACTTTTGTATGTTGTGTATGAGAGTTTGATCCTGGCTCAGGATGAACGCTGGC
>JAUPVH010000014.1 GCA_030917125.1 Patescibacteria group bacterium
ACGGGCGGAATTGAGCTCCGCACCACGCGATCGTCGGTGTAGACCGTGTCGGCCGACGCGGTGATGATGCGTGTTGAGTAGCTGTCCCATGTCGCCACGCCGTAGGGGTAGGTCATGATGCCTGCCTCTGGTGTGTATGGCTGGCCATTGATGGGGTTATTGACCCCATTAATGATCAGCCCGTACATGTCGATGGCGCCCCTGGCATGGCCCAGCTCGTGGACTAGTGAGTCGGCTCCGTAGGCGCCGAACACACCACCCATGGCGGGTGTCCAGCGGATCACGACGGTTCGCGACTGCGGCTTCCAGCCGCCATCGTCGAACGCAGTGTTCTCCGAGTAGAGCAGCTGGTAGTCCGAGCTGACCGGCGTGTTGAGCTGATCGAGCGCCCCGCCGGTGAAGACGAAGAACTCGTTGAGCTGCCACGTGATCGGCTTGGTGAAGCCAGCGAAGCGGCTGTTGGCGTAGGTGAGCTGCTGCTGCACCTTGGCCCTGGCCGCGTCGACGCCACCGTACTTGGTGACGAGCTCAGCCGGCATGCCGACACGGAGGGAGAACTCCCAGGTGGTCGGCTCGGGCAGGGTGGTGCTCGTCGTGGTGGTGGAGCTGGTGGTGGTCGACGAGGTTGTCGTCGTTCCACCAGTTCCTGGTGGCGGCACCGTGCAACTGCAGGCGGCCACGGCCATCGTGATGATGGCGATGAGGACGAGCGACAGGCGTCGTCGTCCGAAGATGTTCAGGTTCATTTTCACCCTCCAGGGCACTCGTCGAAACGCTTGCCCTCGGTTGAAGGCAGCTAACCAGGATCCGATTATCAGATCAGGTCCAGATAGCCGCCTTCTTCAAGGTGATAGTGAATATTATAGCATAAAAACTATAAAAAAGCAATACTTTTTACAGTATTACAACAGGTTAGAATTTGAGTAAAATTGTTAGGCTAGGTTGTCTCTAAGAGCCTGAGTACGCATTGCTCGTCGCGACTCATATATTTACGCGGCCGCATCTTTTCCATAGCAACTTTAATCTTTTCAAGGCGAGTAGATTCGGTGTAGGCGTTAATGACGCGCGGGTCGATGTAACTCGAACGGGCAACGGCTGGTGTGTTGCCGAGACGTTCGGCAACATTGCGTACAACTTCAGCGACCTGTTTTTGTCTTTCAGCGTGGTGCCGCATGCGCTCAATGGCGAGCAACTCACTTGTTGCCAAGAGCGTGCCGCCCCAGGTACGAAAGTCTTTGGCGCTAAATTCTTCACCCATGTGGGTTTTAATATATTCATTCACGTCTGAGCTCTCCACGTCGTGCAGCGTGCCATCGGCATCAACATAGCGAAATACCTCATAGCCAGGCAGCTCATCCAGCTGTTTTACGATGCGGGCAATCTGCGTGTCAGTAATACTTTTGATGTGTTGCTTACCGCTTTTCCCGATAAAATCGAACGTTACGGTATTGCCGTGCACATCAGTGTGCTTGGAGCGCATGGTTGTAATACCGTAGCTCTGATTTTCTTTGGCGTATTTTTCGTTACCCACGCGAAAATAGGCTTCATCGATGAGCCGCACGATGCAGGCCAGAACCTTTTCTTTTACGAGGCGCTTGCGGGTGAGATCTTTAGCAACTTGGCGGCGCAGTCCGGGTAGGGCATCGGCAAATCGCAAAATGCGGTCAAACTTGAGCTTATCTTGGCGGGCACGAAACTTGGGGTTATAAATGCACTGCGTACGCCCAGCGGCATCCTGGCCAGTAACCAGAACTTTGGCGTTAGGTGAGCCGGCAATTGTCACCATATCCCAGGCGGGAGGAATAGAAAGGCTTTCAATGTATGTGAGGGTTTTTTTGTTACGCACTGGACCATTCTTGGTCATATAGATGAATTTCCGACCCTTTTTGATGCGCGAGATGGCGTTTCTTTGTTTCATAGCGTTAGCATAAGCTTAATCTTTTTCACAGGGAAAGGGCAAGTAAATAAATGAGGCCCACGGTTACGACCGTGGGCCTTAGGTGGCAAGAAGCCGGTGGTTAGCTCTGCAGCCAGCCAGCGATCTTGGTGAATCGCTGGTCGGGTTCGTCCTGGTTGCAGTACCACTTGTGGACTGGGTTGGCCAGGCGCCAGCGCTTGCGCGCGTCCGCCACGCAACTGTTGAACTCGGCGGCGAACTGGGTCGCCATCGAGCGATCTTGCTGCTCAGTTGCACCGGAGGCGCCAACGATGGTGCCGTCCAGCTCAGCCGAGTGGCCGTAGACGAACGAGCCATCGCGCAGGCGATGGAGATGGACGTAGGCACCGATGCCGCAGTCCTGACCCAACTCCCAGTGCGTGACCGCCTTACCGACGCCGTTAACGAGGAGGTCCTCGCCCTCCAGACCGATGGTGATGAGAGCCATGACGGCATCCTGCGCCGGTGTGGATCGTGGCAGCGTGGGGTCCATCACGCACAGGCCCAAGCTCGAGCGCTTGAGCTTGTGGGGATGCCCAGGCTCCAGAGCCGTGTAGTCGGTGTAGATCTGATCGCGTAGTCGCTGGGCGATGGAATCGATCAGCAGATGGAACTCCGCGTCGGGGATGGTGTGGGGGTAGGGGTTGGCGATGACCTTCACCGCGTAGGGGAGGGCGAAGGGGTCTTCATGTGACATGATGAGGTACTCCAGGGTGTAGCAGTGGAATGCTGATGCCTAACCTAGGCGATAAAAGCTACAATATCATAAAATTATAAAAAAGTCAATAAAGTTATTAGGTATGAGTTAGTTTCACTATTAAGTGAGTAGCTAATTGTAGAGCTTAATGCTATGAGACTACTTGGCTACAGATATTAGAAAAAGCTTCGTGGAAGCCACGAAGCTAGGTGAACTCTAGTTGCCATCCAGTGATACCCGGGTGGATTCTGCATGGCTGCGGACTGTTTCGCCGATTCGTTTGATTCGGAACTTTGCACCGCAATATGGGTCGGGACAGGCGATGAGCGCGTCTGTAGTCATCCAGTCATGAGGATGTGTAGGTCGCTGCTTGGCTGGCAGCAAGGGAAGCAGTGCACTAAGTGCGTACATACTGAACTGATCGATGCCGCTATGGAATACCAGATTCTCGCTGATTACTTGGAATGCAGGGCCTGCCACATGTGAACAGACGAATGTTTTTGGATCGCCTTCGACCGATACTTCTAGATCGAAGAGTGTGAAGTTGTCATCCATGTTTTGCCCTTCTCGGGTGGTGAATGTGCTAGGCGTACTAAAATTAAACAATAAGGCTTAAAAATATGCAATAGTCTCAGTAAATTAAGGGAGAGGGTTTGGTGGCTATCCCCCGACGACTACTTCGAAATCGGCCTATGGCTATTTGGGTTCGAGTCAAAACTCATACCAATATAAATGCCCCACGATGTGGGGCATTTATATTGGTGCGGGTACCGGGACTCAAACCCGGGGCCTCTTCCTTGGCAAGGAAGCGCTCTATCAGCTGAGCTACACCCGCGCGTATTAAATGGTGGCACCTGTTGGAATCGAACCAACGACGCACGGCTCTTCAGGCCGTCGCTCTACCAACTGAGCTAAGGTGCCGCGCTGTAATTGGGTACGCTTGAACTGCATTATCTTATCTGATTTTGATGAGTTTTTCAATATGTGATTAAAATCCAAAATCCCAAAGAGTAGACACGTCTCCATAGAGTAAAATGGCGATTATCACAAGAGATTGCGCAATAAGCCATAATCCTTGATAAACGATGATAGGTAGTTCTTTATGCTTAATGCCATAGATGAGCCAGAGAACAGTTACAACTTGGTAAATAACCCATGAGGCAAGTGATATATCCTGGGCACTCTGCGTATGATAGAGCTGCACAATTTGTGGGATGGCAGCAAGTGGGGATACAAAAGCTGCAACCATCACAGCTTTGTCGATAAGCAGATCAGGCTCTTTTTGGGTCTCTTTTCTTTTTCGAGCGCGGTGTATTTTGTACGACATATTGCTTACGAATAGTGTATCATGCTTGCAATTGGCGATTTCTCTATCTGATGAGGTATAATAGTCGCGCGTTTAAAAGCCAGCGGCACCTTGGCGGAGTGGTTACGCAGCGGTCTGCAAAACCGCGTACACCGGTTCAATTCCGGTAGGTGCCTCCATTCTTTTTTACTGATTGTTCGGCTATAATAGCAGCTAAAGAAAGGACTTATTTATGCTGATTGTTTATATTATTTTAGCGGTTGTGGTAATTGGAGCCATCTGGCTCTGGGTTACGTACAACGGCTTAGTGAAGGCGCATACTCGCTCT
>JAUPVH010000015.1 GCA_030917125.1 Patescibacteria group bacterium
GGACTCTCGCCGGCCATCTCAATTGATCAAAAATCGACCAGTCGTAACCCACGCTCCACCGTGGCAACGGTTACGGAAATTTATGATTACCTACGTCTCTTATTTGCGCGCATTGGCATTCCGCATGATCCAAAAACCGGCGAAGTACTGACACGCCAAACCTCAGCTCAGATTATTGAAGCTATTGAGGCACATCCGCAAGGCACGCGCATCGTAATTATGGCGCCGGTAATTAAAGGTAAAAAAGGTGAGCATCGTCACGTAATTGCCGAACTGCAACGCGCTGGTTACTTGCGAGCTCGTATTGATGGCGATGTGGTGGATCTTGATGAGATAAATGAGCTCGAGAAGCAGAAGATGAACACGCTCGACGTGGTGGTGGATCGCTTGGCAGTGGAACCCGAAAGTCATCAGCGACTGGCTGAAGCGGTGGAGCAGGCTTTGAAGCTCGGCGAGGGCGTCTTGATCGTGCAGGAGCATGAAACTGAAAATGAGCAGGTGTATTCTGAGCATTACACGACAACCGATTCTGGTTTTTCGCTCTCTGAAATTGAACCACGACTGTTCTCGTTTAATGCACCACATGGAGCGTGTTCAAATTGTACTGGTTTAGGCTCATTGCGTGTGGTGGATTCTGAACTCGTCATGCCAAACCAGCGCTTGAGTATTAATGAAGGGGCGATTCGTCCCTGGAGCCGCACCACCAGCCGCATGACTTGGTACACCAAGCTGATGGAAGCAGTAGCTCAGGTCCACGGCTTCTCACTAGATGAGCCAATTATGAATTTGACGCACGAGCAACTCATGAATGTGCTCTATGGAACTGGCGATGAAATCATCAAGGTGCCTGGTCCGGGTGGGCGCGCTTATTCGACTACCTTTGAGGGCGTGATTCCGAATCTTGAGCGTCGCTATCGCGAGAGTGACAGCGATTTTGTGAAGGGTGAAATTGAAAAGTACATGACACACATGACCTGTCCAGTGTGTCGTGGTAAGCGTCTGAAGCCAGAAGTTTTAGCGATTACCGTGAATGACCGCTCGATTGCCGATGTGACAGAGATGTCGGTGGAAAAAGCTTTGGAGTATTTTACTGGACTCACGCTCAATGCTACCGACTCGCAAATTGCCAAGCAGATCTTAAAAGAAATTTGTGAGCGCCTGACGTTTCTGAATGATGTGGGCTTGAGCTATCTGACGCTAGATCGTTCGGCTAACACGTTGGCTGGCGGTGAAGCACAGCGTATTCGTTTGGCGACACAAATTGGTAGCTCACTGATGGGTGTGCTCTACATATTAGATGAGCCATCAATCGGTTTGCATCAGCGCGATAATGATCGCTTGATTGAAACACTCAAACGCCTTAAGAGTCTGGGGAATACAGTAATTGTAGTGGAACACGATGAGGATACTATTCGTGCTTCGGATTATGTGGTAGATATTGGCCCAGCTGCTGGCGTGCACGGCGGCGAGGTTGTGGCTGCTGGCACTCCGGATGAAGTTGCTAAGGTTAAGGAATCGATTACTGGCCAGTATCTCTCGGGCGTAAAGAAGATTGCTATTCCAGCAAAGCGACGCAAGGGGAACGGTAAGTCACTCAAGATTGTCGGTGCTACGGAGAACAACTTAAAGAACATCGATGTGGAAATTCCACTTGGGAATATGACCGTAATCTCTGGCGTATCTGGTTCAGGTAAATCCAGTTTGGTGAATGATATTTTGGCACGTAAACTCAGTCAGGAATATCACCGCTCACAAGAGCCGGCTGGCAAGCACTCGCGTATTGAGGGTACTGATAACCTTGATAAGGTGATTGATATTGATCAAAGCCCGATTGGCCGCACGCCACGCTCCAACCCGGCAACCTATACTGGGGCTTTTACGGACATTCGCGATTTGTTTGCACAAGTGCCAGAAGCAAAAATTCGTGGCTATGCGGCCGGTCGCTTTAGCTTTAACGTCAAGGGCGGTCGCTGCGAAACATGTAAGGGTGATGGCATCATTAAAATTGAAATGCATTTCTTGCCAGACGTGTATGTAACCTGTGAAACCTGCAGCGGTAAGCGCTACAATCGTGAGGCTTTGGAAATCACTTATAAAGATAAGACAATCGCTGACGTACTGGAGATGACCGTAGAAGAGGCAACTGAGTTCTTCGCGAATATTCCGACGATTTCGCGCAAACTTGGCACGCTCAACGATGTCGGGTTGGGCTACATTCATCTTGGTCAGCCGGCTACCACTCTTTCTGGCGGTGAGGCGCAGCGCATTAAGCTAGCTTCTGAGCTGTCGCGTCGGGCGACTGGTAAAACTATGTATATCTTGGACGAGCCAACGACTGGGTTGCATTTTGAAGACGTTAATCGTTTGCTCGAAGTGCTGCACCAGTTGGTAGAGAAGGGCAATAGCGTACTCATTATTGAGCATAATCTCGATGTTATTAAATCGGCCGATTGGGTAATTGATTTGGGTCCAGAAGGCGGTTCTGGTGGTGGCACGATTGTCGCTGAGGGTACGCCTGAGGATATCGCGAAGGTCGCAACCAGCCATACTGGTCGTTATCTCAAGCGTCTTTTGTAGGGGGCTATTTGCCAGATATGGGCTGGTCAAGCTATCATAAGCTTAATGGAAAAGTCGGAAGCCAAGAAATCTAAGCTTTCACCGCTGATGTGGAGCCTCATCCAGCTACTCGCAATATTCATTGCGCAGTTTGTGGCGATGTGGCTGGTTGGTAAAGTATTTCCGGATATTGCTTGTAGTGCGTTTGCAGATTCATCATGTAAACCTCAGCCAACCACTGAAGGCCTTCTCTTGCATGCATTATTGCCATTGGTGTTTATACCATTTGCTCTCATGAAATTTAAACAAATTGTGATGTACGCGGGTGCACTTATGCCCATAAAAAAGCTCATGGTTCTTATGGTTTCTGCAATCATGCTCATTATTATGGTGTGGCAATTGTTTGCTGCCCTTGGAGCTTTGTTGGGTCGGTGGTTCGGGTAGCTAAAAAACTGCATCGGAATATTGGCCACAGCCGTATTCATCAGCAGAACTTACCAAAAAAACGTTTAGCATTTCTGTTAGGGCTTGGGCTGATTATTGGTGGTACGGTAGCAGCTCTTGTTACGTTTGCGGGTACCGGACGCGTTGATACGCTGGTGACGATTGGCGATGAAGCGGGTGGCTTTCATAATGCGTTGATTGCCGTGAACCCGGATAATGGTAATAAAATAGGTTCGCTCACGGCACCGAACTTGCCAAACTTGAGCGGTTGCTCACTCACTCAGCCAAAGCCGTATTTGTACGATATGGTTGTTGATACGGCGAAAGGGATTGCCATTGCTGGTTTAAAGCCATGTCAGGGTGGTCGCCTGAATGCTGGTCAGGCTATCGCTCGCTTTAATTTGGCAACCATGCGCTTTGATCGTTATATCGATGGTCCAACTGAAGGGGTGGCCGCAATTCAGATGGTTGATGCCGAGAATTATGCAGTGCTCAATACGATTGGGAGCGAAGTAAGGGTGTATTCATTAGAGGGGGGCGTGCGCCATAAAGTAGCACTCGGTGGCGCGGCAACCAGGTTTGGCCTGGCTTTTGGTAACGTGGTGGTGGCCTACTCAGATGGATCTATCGATAAAATTAATCCAGCGACAGGAGCACGTGAGCGGTTGGGGAGTGCGGGTGTTGCATTGCCGCGGCAAGCTGGTATCGATGGGTTGCGCGTGCTGCAAGTTGGAGATGCAGTGTATACATTAAGTCAGGGCAATAGCCAGTCTAATCTGGTTGCAGTGACTGCCCAGGGGCAAGTGCAGACCTATGGTCTTGGTAGCACGGCCACAAGTCTGGATGTGAACCCGAGCGGAGAAGTATTAATGATTGCAACTGGTTGCCCGACGGGCACAAATTGCGCAGAAAAACCTAATCGCCTGTATGCATTTCAGATTGCCGCCAAGCAGTTTCAGAGTAACGCCCAGTTTGAATATCTGCCCCTTCAGACTTCACCGGCTCGTATTCGGTTCGATTCGGTGGGAGAAAATATCTATTTTGATGGAGTGGTATCGGGGTCAAATGGTGTTGGCCAGCGCTTTGTGTTTTCTTTGGAGCTGAATAGTACGCAACTTTTATCAGCTAGAGTTGCGATTCCTTCTTCCTCGTGGTTACCCGTGGGGATTGATGCGAACAATCTCAATTTAGGCTCTCAGACCCCCGCCGTTAATGTGCCCTCGGACGTACCAAAGGGTGGTGGTATTGGTTCGGGTGGAATTGGTGCAGCCCCGGTACCACTCGATGAAATTGAGCGACTCCTAGGAATGTCGATTTGGGAAATTGATTGGTCGAAGATAACCGATGAGCAAATCCGGGCCTTTGGTTATGATCCAGCTGAAGTGCGGCGCTATGTGGCGCAGCTACGCCTGCAAGCCGGTAGTGCAGCTACGATTGGGAATAGCGATACGATAACTTGCCGATTAGGTTCAGCCGAAGGAGCAGATCAGATTGCGGCTATCGAAAGTGTATTGGGTGTATCACTTCTGCAGTTCGATTTTAGTCAGGTCACCGATGAACAAATCCGGGCCTTTGGTTATGATCCAGCTGAAGTGCGACAACTGATAGGGCAGTACAAGCAAAATGCTGAGGCGCTGGCAAAAAACGGTGGTGATCCGTGTGCGAATACGTACACTCAGGATGCCTTTGTGGTGAATCAGGGGTCAGATAAGGCCGCCGTAGCTAACGGTACAGTTACTCAGGTAACCGCTCAGACACGATTTGATTTACTCAATGGTGGTTGGCTGGTTAATCTGCGTTGGCAAGCGCCAGGTGGTGCACAAAAGTTCCATATTTATGGCCGTGATGACGACACGCATAAGTTAGAGCGACAGTTGGCGGTCGTGGATGGCTTGCAGCGTTCGGTAAAGTTCGGCGGGTTTAATCGCATTGCTTTGCCAGCCATCCATTCGGCGGAGTATACATTGGCAGTGGTGCCAGAGCAGGCTGATGGGAGTTTGGGTGCACCGACAGCTATTAAGACTCAGGTCCGTTGCTTTGTGGTGTGGTGTCACGCCACAGCAGTAGCGAAATAACAAGACGACTCCCCCTAGTCTCTTTCATGAAACTAGAGGGAGATGCCCCGCCGTGGGCTTGAAAATGTCACAGCTGAGTTTCCTAACCTTAGCGGAGTCGTGAGGGATGACGAAGGTGTGACCTGAAGGCATCTTCGTGATCGTTGATGATGGCGATGTCTGCCTTGGTGAGGCCGTACTCGGAACAGATGGTGTCCGCGAGCCGATTGGCCCTTTCCTGAAGGTCCTGATTGCCGAAGCCATGTTCATCTGCCTCCTGCCAAACATCGAGAAGCTCGATGAGCGCAGTCGACAGCTCACCACTCCGATTGAAGCGCTTCAGAAAAGCTGAAACATCATACATCGTTTGCATTGTTCACCTCCTTTCCAAGAGGCTGGTAGGTACAACTTGCGCGCAATGGTACAATAAAAATATAGAAATAGCAAGCGAAATTATCGCACACAGGAAATTTAATGCCGGCTCCAAAACACTTACAGGATCGTTTAAAAGAATTACCCGATAGCCCCGGGGTTTATTTGTATAAGGATACAACCGGTCATATTATCTATGTTGGTAAGGCGTCGATACTCAAGCGGCGAGTGCGGTCGTATTTTACAAAGAAGCATGCCGACATTAAGACGCCAATTTTAGTAAAGAACATCGCCAGTGTCGATTGGATTGTGACAGATAGTGAGGTGGAAGCCCTCTTTTTAGAAGCCGAACTCATTAAGCGCTACAAGCCACTGTACAATGTGCGCGATAAAGACGATAAGAATTTTGTGTACGTTAAGGTGACGGTTCAGGAAGACTTTCCTCGAGTGACAGTGGTGCGGCGACCGGCCGACGATAAGGCTAAGTATTATGGTCCTTTTGTTTCTACTACGATGGTGCGCGAAGCCTTGCGGTATTTGCGTCGAATATTTCCATACTTTTCTGACTCGCGCATGGTTCAATCCTCGGCCCTCGAACATCAGATTGGGGTTGCACCTAAGCCAGATATTTCTCGTGAAGATTACCGCACGAATATACGTCGACTGAATTTAGTCTTGGAGGGCAAGAGCACGAAATTGGTTCAGGAGCTCGAAAAATCAATGAGTCAGGCAGCAAAAAATAAGCGTTATGAAGAAGCGGCAAGTTTACGCGATCAGTATCTTGCCTTGAAGGCGCTCTCACGCAAAAGCATCTTTGGAAGTCAGGAGGAATTCGACATAACTATGGATCAAGCGCTGACCGGGCTGGCCGAGCGACTTGGGTTATCGCAATTGCCGCGTCGGATTGAGTGCTATGATATCTCGAATTTTCAAGGCGGAGACGCGGTATCGAGCATGGTGGTGTTTGTGAATGGTGCGCCGGCTCAGCGGGAGTATCGTAAATTTAAAATGCGCAGTAAGGGGCCAAACGATTTTGCGATGATGGCGGAGACAATGCGTCGTCGTTTTTCTGGCCGCCACACTGATTGGGCGACCCCTCAGCTGATCATAATCGACGGCGGGAAGGGGCAGCTCGCCGCGGCAACGGCAGTGCTTGATGAGTTGCATATACCCGTTCCAGCAGTTGGGCTTGCCAAGCGTCATGAAGAAATTGTGCAACGGAGAGAAGACATTGCACCGCAGGCCAAGGTTGAACCTACTGAGTTGCGCGAAGATGGTGAATTCCGCATCATTGCGCTTAGCCATAAGAGTAAGACTTTGCAGTTGCTCCAGCGTATTCGTGATGAGGCGCATCGCTTTGCGGTTACCTATCATACGAGTGTGCGGGATGCGCGTACCAAACAGAGTGTACTTGATACAATTCCAGGTGTTGGCCCAATAACGCGCAAAAAGCTGATTCGCACATTTGGCAGTGTGGCTGGTGTAAAAGCAGCTTCTCTGCAAGAGGTGTCGGAAGTTGTCGGGGCTAAGTTGGCGAGAATTATAAAAGAAAGGGTGTAGTATGGCGCAATCAAAGAAGTCGCGACTGGAGCGAGAGATTACAAAAGCGCTGGCTCGAGATAGAAAACGAGCTGCAGAAAAAAAGA
>JAUPVH010000001.1 GCA_030917125.1 Patescibacteria group bacterium
GGCGATATTGCGAATATGTTTGGCGTCGTGCATGAGTTTCTCTAAAGTTAGTTAGTATTGCGACAAAAAAAGAGCCCCAAGGGCTGTCTTGCTATGCATTATTATGCCACAGATATATAAAAAAGTCTAATCTTTATTGTTTTTAACTGATTTACAGGAGTATGATGACCTTAAGCATCTTAAGACTAGGTGCAGCACCAAGAAAAAGGAGAGAAGGATGGCACTTATCAGGGCAACTTGCTCAGATTGTGGTGATATCGAGCTGCGGTCTCGAGACATTCTGATTCGGACGTGCGAAGAACGGGATGAGTCGACTTACGTATTTCGGTGTCCTGTGTGTCGAATGATCGAAGCGCGATATGCGGAGCCACACGTAGTAGATGTGTTGTTGGCAGCTGGTTGCGACAGTGAGACATGGCGTTTGCCGTCGGAACTGAACGATCCACGCAGAAAGGATGGCTTGCGGGTAACGCACGATGATTTGCTGGATTTTCATTGGTTCCTTGCAGACGCCACCACGGCCCAGGTCATCGAGACTGCACGTCCGGTGAGCGCCGAAGATCAGGAGAGGTTCTTCACGGAGCTGCAACACGCTGACAGTGACACCATCGCGCGCGAGCTGAACATCTGATCGGCGCCATCCTCCATTAAAGGGCATGTACTTGCACTACCTGCAAGCCTGCCCTCTTTTCTTGCAGTGAGACCAAGCCGCTTAAGATTGACGTTTATACCTATAAACCGTATAATTTGCCTCAGTAAAACAAACTGTTTTTGTACAAAATAGTGAGATGAGGTAACGGAGTATACGTACTCAAAATACTGGCGCGGCTTTAAGGTGGCGTCAAAAAATTCAACTTGTTCAGCAGGAACTGATAACAAAACGAAATCGTTTTGTGGCTCGGCGTATCCGGCCATTATTGTGGCATCCGCATACTTATGCTGTACGTCAGAAGGCTGAAATCGGCTTGTTTCATCTGGAGCGGGCTGGCATTCAGCGTTCGGTGGCTGCAATTGCTGCAGTCGTGACAGTATTGACACTGAGCTTGGTACTCACCGCCCAAACGAAGCATAGTTTTCGAGTGTTCGCCGACGAAAAACGTGTGGTGCAAATTTATGTGGATGGCGAGCAGCGCAATGTGGTTTCGAGCGCTTCGACCGTAAAGGATATATTGACCGAAAATGGCGTAGAAGTTCGCAAGGGTGATGTGGTTGAGCCGGAACTCGATACGGCTGTAGATCAGCCAAACTATAACGTGAATGTATATCGGGCTGCTCCAGCTGTTGTGGTGGATAGTGGTAAGTTTACACAAGTAGTAACTGGCTATCGGTCGGCGCGAAAGATTGCCGCTGCAGCTGGCGTTACGCTATATCCAGAAGATAAGGCCGAACTTGAGCAAGTGCAGGATTTCCAGCCGAGTCGTACCTTGGGTTATAAGGTTACGGTCGATCGAGCGGTGCCGGTGCAGCTGGTAGTTTCTGGAGAGTTGTATAATCTCCGCACTCAATCTGCAACAGTAGGGGAGCTTTTACAGGAAAAGAAAATTGAGTATAGCCCCGAAGACCTCCAGGGGCTGACTGCAGAAACTGCTTTGACGCCAGGTGCGCGCGTAGTACTCTCTAAAATTGTGCAGGAAACGCAGGTAGTACTTGAGGACATTGCGCCAAATACGCAGACAATTTATGACGCCAACATGGAAGCTGGTAAGACTGAAACTCGCCGAGAGGGAGTTACCGGACGAAAACAGGTTACGTATTTGGTAGAAAAGACTCCAGGGCAACCAGATAAACGTAGCGTGCTCGATGAAAAAGTGCTAGTGGGTTCAATTGACGCCATTGTGGTGCGGGGCACAAAAATCGTTACCCGCAGCGGTCAGCCTTCGCCTGAACAGTGGGCAAAACTTCGCTTCTGCGAAGCGGGTGGAAACTATGGCAATAAGCGTAACCCGCTCTATCGCGGTGCTTATCAATTTAATTACAGTACGTGGAATAACTATGGTGGATACTATGACCCAGCCGACGCGCCACCAGAAGTCCAGGATGCGGCAGCTTTCGCGCTCTATGCTCGTCGTGGAGCACAGCCGTGGCCAGTCTGTGGACGCTACCTCCGCTAAGTATGGATCAATCGCAGCTTAAGGCGCTCCTCGCTAAGTTTGAAATTCGCCCTAACAAAGGCTTGGGGCAGCATTTTTTGCATGACGAAACAGTTATTGCCGATATGTTGGAAGCTGCAGATGTGCAATCTGGCGATACAATTTTAGAAGTAGGGCCAGGCCTCGGAGTATTAACCAGTGCGTTAGTGCAAAGGGCAGGGCAGGTTGTAGTTTACGAACTGGATGAAAAACTTGCCAGTTTGATTGAATCGCAACAGGCCGAGAATTTAACTGTGGTACGGGGTGACGCGCTGGAATTACCACTCCCCCCGCGGGGGACTACCCTTCCCTACAAAGTTGTAGCGAACATCCCCTACTCTATTACTGGCGCCCTCATTCGCCGACTCATCACTTCCCCATCCGGTCCGAGTTCAATTACGCTCTTGGTACAAAAAGAGGTCGCCGAGCGGATGTGCGCCAAACCAGGGCAGATGAGTGTTTTATCGGTAGCCGTGCAGCTCCATGGCACAGCCCACATCGCACGACTGGTTCCACCCGAATGTTTTTGGCCAGCTCCAAAAGTTGATTCGGCGGTGGTGCATGTAGATTTGGCTGGCGGTTTGATGTTCGATGTAGAGGAACGAGATTTTATGCGCCTCGTAAAATTCGGGTTTGCGCAAAAACGGAAGCAACTCAAGAACACTATGGCGGCTGGCTTACGCATTGAACCAACTGAAGTAGAACGCTACTTAACGGCAGTCGGCTTAACCCCCACTGCTCGTGCGCAAGAGTTATCACTTGCCCAGTGGAAGCAGCTCTACGATCTCATTGAAAAATAAGCTCATTTCCAGATAGCGGCTATGCTATTATGGGTGTATGATAAAGCGTTTTCGCTGGTTGCCGTTTTTGGTTGTGGCTCTTTTTCTGGCTGCCGTGCTGGTTTTTGCCCGGCATTCGCAAGCGGCTACCGATTTTACGTATGATATTGCACTGAACTATAAGCTGCAGGATTCCGGTACCACTACGGTAACTGCCAACTATAAAGTTACCTACAATCGTCCCGATAGAATTCTTGACCTTATCCGGATTGCTGCACCTACAAATGATGTGCAGAATCTAAAAGCGACGAGCGCATCTGGCGGAGCGATAGCAACGAGTCTGGAGCAGAAATCTAGCGAGGGCCTGGGCTATAACTATGACTATAAAGAGATTACAGTCGATTTTACTGCACCGGACGCACGTGGTTCAGTTCTGGAGTTTACGGTAAGCTATGACACCAACGAACTTACAGATGTAAAGGGGTCATCGCGTACACTCTATGTACCGAGCCTGTCGCAAATTGGCGCTGATGAAAAATACACCGTGAGTGTTTCGGTACCGCAAGATTTTGGTAAATTATTTTCTACCGGCATACTTCCCGAGCTCAATGGCGCAGATGGAAATTTGGTGCGCTATACATTTCCGAAAGCCGCTGACCTTAAGCGTTCTGTCTCGCTGATCTTTGGTGAATCAACAATTTATGAAGCAAATTTTGCCTTTCCATTAGACAATACCAGCGGCCAAACCAAGCGCTTTACCATTGCGTTACCGCCAGACACGAGCTCGCAAAAAATCTTCATTAAAAAACTCACTCCAGAGCCAATCGCCACGCGTCTTGATCCCGACGGCAATATCTTGGCAGATTATGATGTGCCGGCGCGAACCAAAATTGTCGTGAATACGGATGTTGCCGCGCAAGTAAAATACTTGGAGTATGATCTCTCTACCAGCGGTAGCATGCAGGATATCCCCGCCGAAATTGCCAAGAAATATACCAAGCAAACTCAGTATTGGCAAAGCACCAGCCCAGAATTACAGGTAAAGGCAGCCCAGACGGTAGCTGGAACTGATAAGGTGATTGATAAGGTCCGGAATCTCTATAAGCTAACGGTTGATACGTTGAGCTATAACAATGAAAAAATTCAGTACAATATCCGCCAAGGGAGTGATAAGGCGCTCGCCAACCCCGACAACGCAGTCTGTCTGGAATACTCCGATCTCCTCATTGCCTTATTGCGTAGCCAGAATATTCCAGCGCGTATGCCAGTAGGTTACGCGTATGCGGGGAACCTTAAACAGTCTAAGGCTGTTGCTGATTCGTTGCACAGTTGGGTTGAGGTATATGTTCCTGGCATTGGTTGGATGAATTTGGATCCGACATGGGGTGAGAAATTCGATAATTTTGGCAAGAGCGATTTAGACCATTTTGCATTTGCAGTATGGGGAAGTGATGATGCTACACCGACAGCCGTGATGGTTGGCGATCAGGATATGAATTATCAATATGAAAATACCACCATTAGCTACGGGCAAGATTTTCCTAATGCCAACCGTGAAGGCAAAGCTGATGTGAGTTCCTATGTTGTCTTTCCGGGTTTTTCAATTTCCCGATATTCGGTGACTGCACCAGAGAATGTGGCGGGCGATAATTATGCTGCGCAAATTAAGCATGGCGAGAAAGTGGAAGATGTGAGCTTGGGGTCTTTGGCACCAAGGCAAGAGTTTAGTCAAAATGTTGCGATTTTGGGATCTAGTTATGGTAAGACCGCTGAGCTGTTATTCGTGCAGAAAACAGACGGTAGCGATACGGTGTTGGCTGTTGCTACAGGTTCGGCAGAATGGTGGCCATTTATAGTGCTCTGCGTTTTTCTATCTGGAATAATTGGCTTAATTCTGGTAGAATTGCGTCTTAGCAAACAGCGGAGTGCACAGGGTTCAGAGGAACTGTCTAAATCGACTAAGAAATCCCCCGAAAAACAGTCCCAAGATTATATGCCCGCAGCTCAAGAAGCTCAGAAAGAAGAACAACATGGCAAATCAGAAGCAAAATAAGTATTATCTGACAACTTCAATTCCGTATGCCAATGCTAAGCCGCATTTGGGTCATGCGATGGAGTTTATTCAAGCCGATACGCTTGCTCGTTGGCATCGACAGCGGGGCGAGGAGGTTTATTTTCAGATAGGAACCGATGAACACGGTCAAAAGCTCTTTGAGGCCGCGGAACAAGCGGGTGCCGAGCCGTTGAGTTTTGTGAATGAGATGAGCGAAACCTTCGTACAGTTGGCGGGTGACTTGAACGTTGATTATGACGCGTTTGTGCGTACCACTGATGCGCATCATAAAAAAGGTGCGCAAGCTTTGTGGCAAGCCTGCGAGAAAGATATATATAAAGGTACCTATACAGGTACCTACTGTGTAGCTTGTGAGTTATTTTATACTGCAAAAGATGCGGTTGAAGGAATGTGCCCGGTTCATCCAAATCGAGCGCTGGAAGATTTGGAGATTGAAAGTTACTTTTTGAAGCTGGCACCATATCAAGAAAAATTGATTGAGCTCATCGAAACGGATGCATACAAAATTTTTCCAGCCCTGCGCAAAAATGAAATTTTAAGTTTCCTTAAAAATAATCAGCTTGAAGATTTATCAGTTTCCCGACCGAAGACTCAGTTAGTATGGGGTGTTGAAGTTCCGGGCGACAACTCGCACGTGATGTACGTGTGGTTTGATGCGTTGGCGAATTATATAACTGGCGTGGGTTATCCTGATGAGCCGAATTTTGCAAAGTGGTGGCCGGCCGATTTGCATATTGTGGGTAAGGATATTAACCGTTTTCACTCAGTTTACTGGCCAATTATGTTGATGAGTGCTGGAGTAGAGCTTCCAAAGGCACTGTATGTGCATGGGTTTATTAATGCAGCTGGTGGCGTAAAAATGAGTAAAAGCCTGGGCAATTCAGTTAGTCCTGAAGAAATTTTGCAGCGTTATGGTACGGATGCTTTGCGGTATTACCTGCTCCGGTATATACCCCATGATGCTGATGGCGAGTTTGGCTTAGAGCGTTTTCATGCCGTGTATACAGCCGATCTTGTGAATAATTTAGGGAATTTGGTGCAGCGGGTTGCCAGTATGACGACAAAATATTGTGACGGTAAGTTTGAAATAGCGGTTACAGGAACCCCATCTCATCTTGATGACTTAGAAGATGCTGCTTTTGATGATGCGCTACAAAAAATCTGGAAAGAGTTGGATGCTTTAAATGAAGCCATCGACAAAAACGAGCCGTGGAAACTCGCAAAAACCGATTTGCAAGCCACTCAAAAACTCTTATATGAATGGATTGGGGATATTCTTAAGCTATCGGCGGCTCTCGCACCATTTTTGCCATCGACTGCTGAAAAAATACACAATATATTTACGGATGGTCGTGTGGATATGCACGTTGGTATGTTGTTCCCGCGCATTGAAAAGGAAGACTAGCTGGTGATTGATACGCATGCTCATCTTCATTTTACAGAGGCTTTTGATGACGCCGCCGAAGCGCTTGCACGGGCTAACGAAGCTGGCGTGGATACCATAATCAACGTTGGTGTAACACCAGAAGATAGTCGTACTGCGCTGGCATTTGCGCAGAAGCCAGAGTATGCGGTGCAAAAAACTGGGGTAAAATTATTTGCCACCGCTGGTCTGCATCCGCACGAAGCTGCTAGGGGTGATGCAGCTCTTGATGGTATTGCTGACTTAGCCGAAGACGTCGTGGCAATTGGTGAGTGTGGATTAGATTATTATCGAAATATTGCCACCAAGCAGCAGCAAGATCGTGCATTGCGAGCGCAGATAGAAATTGCGCTCGAGTATCATCTACCGTTGGTTTTTCACGTACGTGACGCGTGGGATGATTTTTTCACCGTACTACGCGATCATCCTAAGGCTCGAGGCGTTATTCATAGTTTTACCGGCCACCAATCTGAAGTTGAGCGAGCTCTTAGTCATGATGGGAAGCTGTATTTTGGGTTAAACGGTATTATGACGTTTACCAAAGATGAGGCACAGCTTGAGGCCGCGCGTTTGATTCCGAATGATCGGTTGCTACTTGAGACGGACTGCCCATACTTGGCGCCGGTGCCGTATCGTGGCAAGCGTAACGAGCCGGCGTACGTACCACAAATTGCTGATTTTCTGGCATTATTACGGGGTTCTCCTCGTGAGCAGTTAGCTCAAGAGACAACCCAGAGTGCTGAAACGTTATTTGGGCTAGAGCCGTGAGTCGATACTACTTTGACTATGCCGCCGCCACGCCGATAGACGAGGATGTTGTTCGTGCTATGGAATCGGCTCGGACTACCTTTGCCAATCCAGCCAGCCTGTACGCAGAAGGGCGTGCAGCTCGTGAGTTGCTCGATGCTGCCCGTAAGCGTATTGCAGCTGTTTTAGGGGCGCAATCTCGGGAGATTGTGTTTACCAGCGGTGCCACGGAGTCTGACAATTTGGCAATTCTTGGTGCTTTAACGGCTGCGGGCGAGCCTCAAGCCAGAGTTATTACTGCACCAACTGAGCACGCTGCGGTACGAGCATGTACCCAAGTGGCGCGGGCGAGTGGTTATGATGTGCAGGAAGTCGAAGTTGCAGAATCTGGCATGATTAATGTTGAGACGGTTCGAAAACGCGTAACCGATACGACAGTTTTATTGACGCTGGCGATTGCTACGAGCGAAATCGGCACCTTTCAGCCAATCGGTGAAATTGGTCAGTTGGTGCGAGAGGTTAGGGTCGATCGACAAAAACGGGGTATCGCCACGCCAATTATTTTACATACCGATGCCTCGGCGGCGCTGGGCTATTTACCGCTACCCGTAGATCGGTTGGGAGTGGATTTGATGACGCTTTCGAGCAGTAAGACGTATGGGCCGGTAGGGATTGGTGCGCTTTATGTGCGTCGTGGTACGCCGTTAACACCATTGATTATTGGTGGACGACAGGAAGCGAGCTTACGTTCAGGTACACCGGCAGTTGAGTTGGCGGTTGGTTTTGCTACAGCTACGGAAAAAGCCGAAGCAATGCGTAAGCAAGAAGTTACGCGTCTTCAGGTGTTGCACGATGAACTTTGGATGGGTCTCAAAGCTATCTCGGGGATACAGCTGAATGGACATAAGAAGAAGCATTTGGCAGGAATGTTAAATGTTTCATTTGCGGGCTTTGATGGCGAAAATTTAGTTTTAGCGCTCGATGCGGCTGGCTTTGCAGTGGCAACCGGAGCCGCTTGCGCTGAATCAAGTGACGAGCCAAGTCATGTACTCCTAGCTTTAGGCAGAACTCGCGCTGAAGCTCAGGGGAGTTTACGGATCTCATTAGGGCGCACCACAACTTCAGAAGAGGTTCAGGCTCTCATCAGCGCAATTCGCAAAATCGTCGTACAATAAACGTATGATTTTTCATCGCAAGAAAGAAAAGAAGCGCCGTAGTAGAACCAGAAAATTTATCGGTTTTTTGGTTGGGCTGTTTTTCCTACTAGGGCTGTTTGCAGCAGCAGTATTTGGCTCGGCTATTTATTTATCGCCGCAGGATTCTACCAGCCCCGCAGATGCCATCGTGGTGGTTTCCGGGGGGCAAACCCAAACCAGGGCCAAGCACGGTATTGAGCTCTACAAAAAAGATTTAGCACCGAAGATTGTTTTTTCGGGCGCGGCGCTTGATGATGGTCCGTCCAATGCTCGAGAGATGGCGGCATTAGCCCGTCGTTCAGGGGTGCCCGAAGAGGCGATTGTAATTGATGAAGATGCAAAGACAACCTATGAAAATGCGGTTAATACCAAACGTATATTAGAAGAAAGCAAAGCTAAATCGCTCATACTTGTGACATCACCCTATCATCAGCGTCGGGCATTTATTACGTTTACAAAAATTCTAGGTGATGGTTTTTCTATTGAGAATAGCTCTAGCTACGATAACGCTTGGAGTAAATCGGCTTGGTGGGCTACGCCATTCGGTGTATGGATTACTGGCTCTGAGCTAGCCAAAGTAGGTTATATTTATGCCACAGGAAATTATCAATAAAGCTTGACGAATTGTGTAGGTCGGGCGTATTATCACCTCAACCTTGTAGAGGCTATGAAGTGGCCTCGAGGCAGTACCGGTTCTAGAATTCGTTCATAAAATCATGTGTGTCTCCGAACGGCAAATTCCAAAATCCATGACGTGACACACACCTGACCTTCGGGTCAGTGAGGGTGACCTCTTTGTCAGGGGGTGAAGAGGTCACCCAATAAGTTCCCGCCCCCGCAGCGGGAATCTACAGAGCGGACGGCGCGTCCCAGCCCGCCAGTTAACTCTGTAGTGCCGCACCCCAGATGCGGCTGGCCGGGTGGTCTCGAGAGAGATCACCCGGCCATAACTTTTATTAATAGAAATACCCACCATCGCGAAATGGTGGGTGGTAGAGCTAGGCCGTTTGGCTCATAGCCGAAAAGCGCTTGCTGACGGACTGGTAGCCGGGCTTGGTGCTGTCAGGGCACTCCTCCGGCTGCAGGTCATCTACTTCGATGTCGAGGTAAGCTGCGATGGCGTGACGTGGATCTTGTCTGGCCAGCTCGATGAGATGTTGTTCATCCTCAACATCTGGACTGAGCGTTCGCACAATCTGAGTGTTGTTGGGTGCCAGGATGTTCTTGGGGCTGCGGTGCCAGATGTCGAGCTGACCTCGATTGGTCTTGCACTGGAAGGCGCCGTCGATGCCTTCGGCAACGAAGAACGTTCGCGCGACGGCTTTGGGTAGCTGCAGCCAAGAGGCTTGGGTTGACATGTGAGTTGGAACTCCATGGATAGGGTACGGTTAGCTTGTAAATAGTAAAATATTTCGATAAGATAGTCAACTATGAAGAACGAGCAGCAGACAGTATATGTAGGGCTTTCTGGCGGGGTAGATTCAAGTGTTGCGGCAGCTTTGCTTATAGAGCAGGGCTATCGAGTTGTTGGCGCATATATGAAGAACTGGACCCAAGACATCGCCGGTAATCCCTGCCCCTGGGAGGATGATTTGCGTTCAGCGAAAAGCGTGGCCGCTCATCTTGGCATTGAGCTGAAAATATTTGATCTCCAAACTCAGTATAAAGAACGTGTGGTTGATGCGATGGTGCAGGCGTATGCGGCCGGGCTCACGCCAAATCCTGATGTACTGTGTAATGAAGAAATTAAGTTTTCGCTGTTTTATGATTTGTGCCGCGAAGCGGGAGCAGATTTTGTGGCTACCGGGCACTATGCTCGAATTCTTGATGGTCGGCTTACGCAGGCGATAGACAAGAAAAAAGATCAAACGTATTTCCTGTATCGAATGCCAATTGTATCGGCGCAGCGTGTATTGTTTCCGCTAGGTGAATACGAAAAGCCACAAGTCCGCGAGTTGGCTGCGGAGCGAAAACTGCCAACGGCTACACGGCGCGAAAGTATGGGTTTGTGTTTTGTAGGTAAAATTCCGCTTAAAGATTTTTTGGGTGAATTTATGGAACTTGAGCCAGGTCCGATTTTTGATGAAGCAGGTAAAGAGCTCGGTCGACATGACGGCGCGGCGCTCTACACCGTGGGCCAGCGGCACGGCCTGGGCGTGGGTGGTGGTACACCGTTCTACGTACTCTCAAGGGATCTTAAAGCCAATAGTGTGACGGTAACCGCAGACCCGTCGCAACTTAAGAAAAGCCATTATGATATTGGCGGCGCTACCTGGTGGATGCAGCCCGAGAATGATGCTTCTTATCAGGTTCGTATCCGTCACTTGGGTGAGCTCTTAAACTGTAAGCTAGAAGAAAAAGTCGAAGGAAACTGGCGCATCCATTTAATCGATGGAGCTCATAGAGGCGTGGCGGCTGGTCAACATGCGGTTATCTATGATGGCGATTTCGTACTGGGTGGCGGGGTAATTCAATAATAAGCAATACATAAACTGCAGGAAATGCTCTGACTGTACCCGAGAAAGTCCTTATGCTACACTGCATAGTGAAATAAGGAATCTCTAGCTCTATGGCAACTCCCGATGACAAAATAAAACCAACTGGTCCAAGTATTGCTGATGGCTCGATGGCATATATGCCAAAGCCTGAAGGTGCAGAAGCAACAGAAGGTGAAGACGAAATTCGTCTTGATCACAATAAGAAGGAAGAAACCCAGACGATGGCCGACATCGCTGAAGAGCTTGGTGGCGATAAAATTACCAATACCCCACAGGCCGATGGTGTAAAAGTTGCAGTTAATGATAAGCCCAAAAAAGCTGATATAAAGAAGCCAACTAAGCCTGAACCAGAAGTTACTCCAGAGATTATTGAGCCAGAAGTTATTGATGATGGCAATATACCGCCTGCCTACGAAGCTGAGCGATCGCATGAAAGTAAGGGCGGCGGTAAGGGATTTCTCGTCTTTTTACTGATAGTGGCGCTCGTGGCAGCCGGTATATTTGGATATCTGTGGTGGACCGAAAAGCAGCAAGTCGCCACGCTGCAGTCGGAAGTTGACAAGCTTACGGAAGCAAACAAGGGGCTTTCAGGAGAAACTACTACTGCGGTTGCTACAAGCGACACCAGAACTATCCCCGAGCTTGGTTTAAGCTATGCGTTTGGCGATGATGTTGCGGCTGTCACGTATCGTTTCCGTGAAACCACCGATGCAAACAAGCAGGCTCACAAGGTAATTACGTTTTCTTCCACTAAGGTGGTTGAAGCCGAGCGAAAAGTTAGTAATACGGCACCAAAGTGTACGGCTGAGTTTGGGCCGCTTGGCTCACTCACCAGCTATGCTACAGGGGATACCTATAAGGGCGGCAAAATTGAAGATGTAGAAGTCGATAACGAAACCGTGTTAAAGCTGGGCGATACGTATTTTGTATACGAAGCCGCACAGTCAGCCTGTTCTTCAGACGCTACGGTTCAGGAAGTTGTAACCGCGGAGAAAACTGCCGTACAAGCATTTGTGAAGTCATTAAAGGAGCAGCAATAGTATGGACGAAAAAATTCCAGAACCACTTTCAAAGCCAGTAGAACCAACCAAGCCAGGAGCGAATGTTCCTCCAGCTTCCGCCGCTCCAAGCTCAACAGTAAGTTCAACCCCAATGGGTATGCCAGCTTCAAACGTTGGTAAGTCTGGTGGTGGGAAAAAAGTTCTTCTTACGTTATTGATTCTACTGTTGATTGGTACTGCTGGAGCCTTCGGGTACTTGTGGTGGCAGCAGAAGCAAACAGTGACTGCCGAAAAAGCTACGTTGCAAGCGGATAAGGAGGCAGCCGAAAAGAAGGCGACTGAAGCCGAAGCTAAGCTGAAGGAGGCTGAAGAAGCGCAAGCTGCTGAGACCGAAACTACTAAGACCGATGAGGAGCTCATTACAGAAGCGGCTCAAAATTATGTGGATGCAATAGTCGACAGCTCGGGATCAAAGCTCGCTAAGCCCGAGATTTTCACAACAAATAAGAATTTTGCTGGAGTCAGTGTTTCGGATGGCAGTGTGGGTGGTGGCTACCAAGTTATTTTAAAGAAGGTAAATAACGGCTGGGTTGCGGTATATGCTGGTCAGGGAATAAATGAAAGTATTTACGCGACGTTTGGAATTCCGACACAATAATTAAATTTAAGTAAAAGATGAGGGGCGTCCCGTGTGGGACGCCCCTGTGAGTGGGGTAGAAGCGAGGTCAGCCGGTGAAGCTGATGGCCGTACCTCCGCCTCCGTTGGTCTGGGTGACCGGCGGCGGGGGCATCGGTGCCACGTAGGGCGGGAGCTTGCGCTCCTCGAACGCGGGCGGGATGAGCTCGAACTCGGGCAGCTCCGGCACGGTGGTGGTGACCGGCACGGTGGTTGTGGTCGTCTCGGTGACGACGGTTGTCGTGGTCGGCTGGACCGTGGTGGTGGTCTCCTCGACGTATTCGGTGGTCGTCGTGACCTCGCAGTCGCTGACGTAGCACTGGTGCTCGTCCTCGTAGTACGAGGTGGCCCCGGCGTTGCCGCCGAAGACAGCGATGCCGATGAGGATGGCAGCCGCGGCCAGGAGTGCGAAGATCGCGCGTCGCTTCGTTGTCATGATGAGGTGCTCCCTGTAGTGGGTGGATGGAATCCAGCGGTTTGCTAGAACCTTACTATATTAGCACAAAATCTATAAAAAGTCAATATAAAAAGCTCCACAAAAACCCCTTCTTCAGGTATAATCTACAGATATGAACGCCCAAGAAGTCCGTAAAAAATACCTAGAATTCATGGCTCGCCAAGGTCATGTTATTGTGCCGCGCGCAAATATCGTTCCAGACGGAGATCCGACCACCCTTTTTACTGGCTCTGGCATGCAACCAATGGTGCCTTATCTATTGGGTGAGCCACATCCAGAGGGCAAGCGACTGACTGATTCGCAAACCTGTATTCGCGTGCAGGATATTGATGAGGTTGGCGACACGAGCCATACCACGTTTTTTGAAATGCTCGGTAACTGGTCTCTGGGTGATTACTTTAAAGAGCAGCAAATCCGTTGGTTTTGGGAATTTCTCACGTCAGAACTTCTGCTGGATCCACATAAAATATATGTGAGCTGCTTTGCTGGTGATGAGAAGCTTGGTATTCCGCGCGATGAAGAGGCTGCCGGTGTGTGGAAAGAATTGTTTGAAGCTGCTGGAGTTGATGCAAAAATTGTTGATGTTGGCGGCGCCGAAAATGGTGATAGAGATGGCATGCAGGGTGGACGAATTTTTTACTACGATGCGAAAGAAAATTGGTGGAGTCGAGCAGGCGTGCCAGAAAATATGCCAGTTGGTGAGCCAGGTGGTCCGGATAGTGAAGTGTTCTATGATTTTGGGGAAGCGCATCACGACGCTAGTTTTGGTCAGCCGCATCCAGCCAGTGACAGTCCTCGCTTTTTAGAAATTGGCAACTCGGTCTTTATGCAGTACATCAAAACGGAAACCGGGTTTGAAGAGCTGAGGCATAAAAATATCGACTTTGGTGGTGGCTTGGAGCGACTTGCATCCGCAGCAATTGATTCGCCTGATGTATATCGTACGAGTCTCTTGTGGCCAATTGTTTCAAAGTTGGTTGAGCTTACAGACACAGCCTATGAAGGGAATGAGGCTGCCATGCGAATTATCGCTGACCACGTGCGCGGTGCGACATTTATGGCGGTTGATGGTGTGCGGCCGAGCAATACCGCGCAGGGCTACGTGATGCGTCGCCTGGTGCGCCGGGCGATTCGTGGCGGGTTGGAGCTTGGCATCCAGACCGGGCTGATGGCTGCCGTGGTGCCGGTCGTGATTGATATTTATAAAGATGATTATTCTGAAGTGGTAGAGCAGGCTGAGGATGTGCTAGCGGTTTTGCATGCCGAAGAAGAGGCCTTCCGCAAGACCTTGGAGCGTGGCTTAAGAGAGTTTGAAAAGCGTACTTCGGAACTAGATTTTACGCAGCGACCACCAGTGCCGACTGGAAAGCGTACGGAGCTCACGGGTAAGTTGATTTTCCAGCTCTCAGACACTTTTGGATTTCCGGCTGAGCTGAGCTTAGAAGAAGCCGAAAAAGAAGACGTGCCAGTTGCTCAAAATTGGCAGGAAGAATTCAATCGGCTTTTAGATGAGCAAAAAGACCGTTCGCGCACCGCCACAGCCGGGCAATTTAAGGGTGGCTTGGCTGACCATTCGGCAAAGACCGTGCAGTATCATACCGCCACACACTTGATGTATCGCGCGTTGCGTAACGTACTGGGCGACCACGTAATGCAGCGGGGCAGCAATATTACGCCTGAGCGCTTACGCTTTGATTTCTCGCACACCGAAAAGATGACACCAGAGCAAATTGCTGAAGTGGAGCGTATTGTAAATGATGTTATTGGCCGAGATTTAGAAGTGAGTTTTGTCGAGATGGGCAAGGATGAAGCATTTGAGGCTGGTGCGCTCGGGGCATTTGGGGAAAAGTATCCAGATATCGTGAAGGTCTATACGGTTGGTGACGGTGCTGGTGATTGGTATAGTCGCGAGATTTGCGGCGGTCCACATGTGCCACGTACCAATGAGCTTGGCAGATTCCGTATTACTAAGGAAGAAAGTTCCTCGGCGGGCGTTCGACGTATTAAGGCTGTTTTAGAATAAAAAATACCCACACGATTGTATCGTATGGGTTAAAGGCTTCAGTCGGTCTCCTCGTCCGGCATGTTGTTTGCGAGCCACCGAAGACCGGCATAGGCTGCACCGGCGAGCGCGGCTACACCGGCCAGAAATGCTACATAAGGACTCTTCATGACCTGCCTGCTCTTTAGTAGCTGTCCCAGCTGCGTTCGCGCATATCGCGATCGATATCGTCCATCCACTTGATGAGTTCTCGGCAGCACAGGGCGATTCCGAGAAGCACACCAGTGGATATTGCAAGTTTCTTGGTCATTACATCACCTCTGTTCCAGTAGTATCGATGAAGGCAGATGATCTGCGCGCTCGCAATTCGGCATCTACTCGCGAGACCTGTCGTCTGAGTTGCTGACCGTGACCAAATGTGATGGTCTGAACTTGTCCTTGATTCGCATCCTCGGTGATCTGCCGCATCGTGATGTCGACAGTGTGACGAGCTCTGAGTGAGCCTGGACGGGTTTGCTCCACAACATGATTGGCGCCATCGTGACAGATGACATCGCGCGCACGGATTGCGAGTGCGCTGCACCCGATGAAGATTTTCGGATCCTCAGTATTCATGTCTGCCCCCTATGCTGCTTGGTTATTTCGACGTGCCCAACGAGTGAGTTCTCTGACGGATCGCGTTTGGGGTACCTCGACACCACGCTTACGCGCAGTTGCCTGAAGCTTCCAGAGGTCGATCCGATGCAGGTGAAGACTCTTGTCTGCGAAAAAGCGTGCGATGATCAGCATGAAGGTGAGCCAGAGCGCACCTACCGATGAGTTCGGTGCCGCGATGAGCAAGATGTAGGCCAGGATGAATGAAAGCGACTGGATGGTGAATTTCACCTTGCCGAAAACATTCGCTCCAGGCAATTCGACATCTCCCAGCGCGTCGACGGCCATCTTGGTGTCACGGGCGATCAGAACGAGCTTGAGCTCAATCCAGATTACCCATGATAGTGCGCCGAGCAATGGGAGGAAGGCGAGTAGTCCTTGAAGGTGCCAAGTCAGCACCAAGTAGGCGATGGCGAGCACCAAAATCAAGGTCTTGTCGGCGGCTGGGTCGATGGCTTTGCCAAAATCTGAGACTGCATTGAGGCGTCTCGCCAGTGGCCCATCAAGTCCATCCATAATGATGAGTCCGGCAGCAATCCCGAGCCATAGCCAGGCATCACTGGTATTTTCGCGCCAAATTGCAGCACCCAACATGTACGCAACGTAGGGTGACACGATAATACGTGCGACCGACATGGCGTTTGGTACGTTGTCGATTGCTCGAGCGCTACTTGGCCAGTAATGCTTGATCACTAGGAGCCACCAACCCAACAGCCAGAACGCTGCCTGGTCGAGTAGCCATTTCACTTCTCGCACAACGGGCGGATCTTCACCGGAGTGATAGTCATAGCTTATGCTGTGCATAGAGCAGATTCCCTTCGGTTAAGGTGCAAAACTGGCGCAATTATCTCCTATACATAGGGTTTTTTCAAGAAGAAACTTGGCATGGTAGAATAGAGCATATATGGCGCTTAAGCTACCAAAAATTCCTAAATTTGGAAAAAATACGAATCGTGGATCTGCCGCCAAGCAGGATCCTTACATCGTTTCGCTAGATATCGGCACAGAGTATGTAAAAGCTTTGGTTGGCGAAGTGAAGGGTGATCATGTTGAGATTATTGGTGCTGCTAAGCAGCGTCAACGTCTCACTGATATGGCCGGCGGGGCAGTAACCGATATCGCTGGCGTGGTTGATAATTGCGACAAAGCGCTGCGGGAAGCCGAGAAAATGTCTGGTGTAGTGGCTCGTAATACGGTCATCGGTATCGCCGGTGAGCTCGTGAAAGGCATGAGCACTACCGTAAGCTATCGTCGCGCCCGACCAGAAGTACAGATCGATATGGTGGAGCTCAAAGACATCATCGAGCGTGTGCAGCGTACGGCCTTCGATAAAGTGCGCGATCAACTTTCCTGGGAAACTGGCAGTAATGATATGCAGGTAAAACTTGTGAATGCAGCGGTGGTGGATGTAACAATCGATGGGTATCGCGTCACCAATCCAATTGGTTTTCAGGGTCAGGATGTTTCGATTGCGGTGTTTACCGCTTTTGCACCGATGGTACATTTGGGCGCACTCCAATCTGTTGCCCGTGACCTTGATTTGAACCTCATTAACATTGCGGCTGAGCCGTTTGCGGTCGCCAAGAGTGTTGGCGCTGATGATAGCACCGAGTTTTCGGCAATTTTTATTGATATTGGTGGTGGTACCTCAGACATCGCGGTAGTGAATAATGGCGGGGTGGTTGGCACCAAGATGTTTGCAATTGGTGGCCGTAGTTTCACCAAGCGTATTGCTCAGAGTTTAAGCGTGAGTTTTGAAGAAGCCGAAAAGCTGAAAATAAATCACTCGGCAGGAGCGCTCGCAAAGGCTGAAGAGTCGGCAGTTGCGGATGCGCTCGATACTGATGTTGAAGTGTGGCTCTCGGGTGTGGAGCTGTCGCTTTCAGAATTTGATGAACTCGACCATTTGCCAAATCGCATTTTATTGTGCGGCGGTGGCTCTGCATTGCCAGAAATTAAAAAAGCTTTGCAAACTGAGTGGTACAAAGATTTACCGTTTGCCCGCAAGCCCAAGATTGATTTTGTAGCGCCAGCCGATGTAAACCGAGTATTGGATCATACTGGCCGCCTGACGAGCCCTCAGGATATTACGCCAATGGGCCTGGCAAACCTGGCTTTGGACATCGTTGGAACTGAAGCAAAAGGCGAACAGCTTTTGCAGCGATTAAGCCGCACTCTCTCGATATAAATACTTGACAAAGCATAAGTATTTTGGTATAATACTCTAGTTCGTTGATCCCTGACATTGGAGAAATTAGATGAGTGATCAGTTTGCCGTGATTTTCGGCGTCATCGTGTCCATCGCGGCACTACTACTGCTGACGGCGCAGGCGCTCAAGAGCGAGCGGGGCAACTACATGACTTGGCCCTTCCTCTTGGCGCTTCTATGGGGAGGCTCGAATGCCGCGATCAGACTCTTCTTCATGAGGGAGTACATGTTCACGGTCATGTTGTTGACGCTACTCATTGCTGGGATCGTCAATCTCAGCCTGATGAACCTCGCATTGCCTTCGGCTACACCCAAGACCACCCCACCGAAGTCGGACGACGCCCAGGCTTCGGCCTGACCCTCTCCGACTCTGTCCTCGAACACCGCCCGGCCAACTTTGGCCGGGCATTACTTTTATTGACTCAAATGCTATTTGATTGTAGTATAGAATATCTTTCGTACCTCTGGAGGAGATGTGAACGCAATTTTGTTCCTATGTCTGTTTGGCATCATCATCTTTACAACAATTCTCGAATCCATCCATAAGCATCGGATGAATAAGTGGCTTAAAACGTCTTATCCGGATGCAAAGACCAGACCCACGATTGAGTCTCTTTGTGCACTCTACACTGTGCCTGCCTCTTTCTTTCGATTTAAGTTTTGGATTTACTACATGGCTGTGCTTAGTCTTGCTGTGATTGGGTACATTCATATGCATATTGTTCCGAGAGACTATGCGATGCTCTTGGGGCTTATTGCTTATGTTATGCCGATGATTATCTTTACGCTTGGTGTACTTAGTGCTTACACCTACGTAAACGAGTATTCGCGCCGTGAAACCGAGCGTCAGGCTCGGGAAACTTCTACCTCTTCACGTGAGTGAAGGGGTTTCTTTTTTATTCTGTAACTTCTTGTATAATGAAGCTATAACCGCTTATGGCAGAAAAAGAAGACAGTATTATTTATCTCGAGCATGATGCCGAGATTACCGAAGCCATCGCCAAGCTCAAAAAAGCTGAGGCAGATACGGTGCGTATTGTTGTTCCACCACGTTCACCTCTTTTACAGAGTGTGGTAAACCTGAAGCTCCTTAAAAAAGCTGCCACCTCAAAAAAGAAAGAACTTGTATTGGTAACTGGTGATAAGGCAGCCACTAATCTCGCCGGCAAAGTAGGTATTCCGGTAGCGAAAAACGTAAAGGCTGAGGCTGTCGTGCCGGATGCCGAGCCAGAGCCAAAGGCCGGTAAAGTTGCCGCTGCTGCAGCCACGGCTGCCGTGCTAACCTCGCCGCTTGCTGCCGATGCCGCTGAAGAAGAGGCGAGCAAGGCACGAGACGAAGAACTCCCTGTGCAACGGTTTGATGAGCCTGCAGATACTGGCAAAAAATCCAAGAAGTCGAAAAAGTCGAAATCTTCTGGCCGTGGTAAGGTGCCGAATTATACTAAATTCCAGAAGTGGATATGGATTGGTGCATCGGCTGTTGGTGTAATTTTACTGATTTGGCTCCTCTCGGCCTTTGTGCAAACTGCTACGGTTAATGTACAGGCCGCGGCCGATCGGCGGGATGTAAATACACAGTTTACGCTGGTTACTGCTGGTACTACGAGCGGCACTACAGTCGCCGCCCAAACGCTAGAAATCTCAAAAGATCTTTCGCAAAGCGTTGAAGCTACCGGTGAAAAAGATGTTGGAGCTAAGGCTACCGGTACGGTTGCACTCAAGAACTGTGAAGACTCAAATGCTCGTACGCTCGCAGCTGGAACAAAAGTCACCACATCGGGTAAAACGTTTGTGACGAATGCTGCTGCAACTCTACCAGAAGGAGAATTTTCTGGTGGTGGTACGGTGTGTAACTCGAAATCTGTTTCGGTGGCAATTACTGCTGCTGCGAATGGCGATGAGTATAACTTCTCGAATGCGTCGTTTACGGTGGTCGGGTTGTCATCTCGTATTTCTGGAACAGGTACAACCAGCGGCGGTGTGTCCAAGACAATTAAGGTTGTCTCTCAAGCTGATGTTGACGCTGCAGTTAAGGCCTTGCTGGAGGGCTCCAAGGCTGAAGCTCTAACCGAACTTAAGCAGGAAGCTGGCGAAGATCAAAAAGTATTTGACGACACCCTGACTGCCACTGCGACCACGCAATCTTCGAATCCGCCCGTTGGTACGGAGGCTTCGAATGCAACCGTAAATGTAAAAGCAAAATATACCGTGCTCGCCGCGAGTGAAGAGGATTTAACGCAAGTAGTAGAAACGGCTTTATCCTCAGACCTTAAGGGTGGCTCAAAAGTATTGGATGCCGGGCTTGATCAAGCGAAACTTACTCCGAAGGGCCAAAACAAAACCGGCTTTAGTTACGCGATGGCCACGGTCGCCTACATTGGTCAGCCAATTGATGCGGAAGCGTTGAAGAAAGAAGTTGCTGGTAAGGCGAAAAAAGAAGTGCCAGACATCGCTAAGCAATATCCGAATGTAACTGGAGCTACGGTTGATGGCTGGCCGTTGGTGCCAAATATGCCAATCCCGACGGGCAATATCAAGGTAGAAATATCGGTAACAAAATGAGTGACATGGGGGGAGAGCACATCGAGGCGGCCATTCATGAGCCACTCTTGGGGGTAGATACAGGTGATGTGCGGATTGGTATTGCCATTAAGTCTGCTGACGTAACCCGAGCTGAGCCGGTGTGTGTCATTAAAAACGAAACTGGAGTACTGGCTCGAATTGCGGAAATGGCACAAAAAAATAAGATCGAAACCGTGGTAGTAGGATTGCCGCGTGATATTAACGGGAATGAGACCGCACAAACTCGTAAGGCACGTAGTTTTGCCGGCGAATTGGCTGACGAATCTGGGCTGCATATTATTTTGCATGACGAGTTTGCAACTTCGGAGCGGGCACGAGAGCGGCTCGGTAACCTCAGTCGCGAAGAAGAGAAGGCTCAGCTCGATGCCATGGCGGCAGCGATTCTCTTGGATGACTATATGGAAAGTATGGTCGAATAATTGATGCCTCCAAAAAAATCAGGCCAAAATCTTGGCTCAAGTCATGCCATCCATACGGTTAAGCGGCAGCCGGCCCATCGAAAGATTGCCAAGTCATTGGTGATTGCGATTTCGGCTGGCGTATTAGTAATTATTATCACGTTGGGGTGGGCGATTTACGCCATTAATACACCGGCAGGTACCGGCAAACCACAACTTATCACCATACAAGAGGGTAGCTCAATTGACTCTATCGCCACCCAGCTTGCGCAAGCCAAAGTAATTTCAAATGATCAACTCTTCAAGTTGTATGCCAGGCTGGGGCCTGCTCGTGGACAGTTACGTCCGGGTCCCTACATGTTATCTCCAGGCATGACTATGGTAGAAATTGTGGACTACCTCGCCTCTGGGAAGATTGCTGCGCGCCAGGTAACGATAGCCGAAGGGAAGACGATCAAGCAAATAGCAGCCGTTTTAGAAGAAGATACAGATTTTAAAGGCCAAGGTTTTGAGTCGGTCGCAAAATCTCAGCCCGAAGCTCAGCAACTCCTGCGCGAGCTCAACTCGCCCGCTGGCAACACAAATCCTGAAGGTGTGTATTTTCCTAATACCTATGAAGTCTTAAAAACCCAAGACGTCAGTGCTTTGGCCCAGAAAATGCTTGCTGGCTTTCGTTCAGAAGCATTGTTATATTTAGTAAATCCTCAGCCAGAAGAGGGCAAGGAAGTTCACCCATATGTGGCTCAATTAACGCCTTATCAGCGCCTGATTGTGGCGTCGATGGTAGAAAAAGAGGCGGCCAAAAGTGATGATCGAGCGAAAATCGCGGGTGTTTTTTATAATCGCTTGTCTCAAGGTATGCGCCTGGAAAGTGATCCAACCATTAACTATGTAACTGGCAAAGTGGTGCCTTCTGCAGCGGACCTGACAATAAACTCACCATATAACACCTATCGTACCCGAGGCTTGCCGCCAACTCCGATATGTAACCCAAGTTTGGATTCCATTAAGGCCACCATATACGCTACGCCCAACGACTTTTTATTCTTTATTGGTAAGGATCGCAAAGTGTATTTTGCCGAGACTTATGCCGAGCATCAGGCAAACATAGAGAAATACCTGAAGTAATACGATATTTTTCATAAAGTTGTGGATGAGTGACTCTTTGAATTAACAGGTAGAAACTCCTCAAAAGAGGCATTTTACAGATGGGGAGTAGCTCATTGACACGCTTCTAGGGCTTTGCTAGTATAACGGACGTAGCTTTTTGAGAGCCTGTGGTGGAGTTGTAAGCCTTTTTCTGGTGTCCCTCCGCTTTACTCCACAGTCCGCATCTCAAAAACTCCTGTCAGTCCAATCTGATACGGCACACGAATACAATTAATAAGGTCGATTGTGTGCTTGTCCACCTTGGTGGAGACCGATTGTGATGACAGTTAACATAGCTTGATAACAGCGGGTTACTTTTTACACAAAATCTAAAAGTGAAACCGACAGCTGCAAGCAACGGAGTGCTGTATTCGTAGAATAAGCCCAAGCATAGCTTCCCCAGTAAATCCCGTAGGGAATGCACTGAATGAAGCCGCGAAGACTTCTTCTCACACAAACACCTCTCATTTGGAAGAGGATGGAAATCAACGCTCGCCCCGCCTGACGTTAAAAGGGCATGGGGCCAAAATGAAAAAATCAATAGCACACGGCGGCGCCTGGCGTCTTGCCTCTCACGTACTGGTTATAGCTGGTGCAATCTTTGTGGTTGCCGCAGGTAAGATTCAGGCGGAGAGTATCACTGGCCTGAAGGGCGGCGGTCGTGGAGCAACATCAACCGAAGATCAGTCCACGATGCTGGCTGCTGGCGCAATCTTGGCTGAGCAGAGTCAGTCGCTCATAGCGGCAGATGTAAAAGAGCGAGCGGTTACGGTTGCAGGGCAAGCAAAACTCGCCACAACCGGTGAATCATTCCTCACTAAGCGTGCACCGATAGCTAGTGGTGGTGTAGCTAATCGAACAGTAAGTATGCACACGGTTACGGCTGGCGAAACCGTTTCAACAATTGCACAGAAGTATGGCGTTACCAGTGACACGGTTCTTTGGGCCAACGATTTGGCGGCCGATGCTGTCTTAAAGCCAGGTACTCAGCTTACTATCTTGCCAGTAAATGGCTTGCTCTACAGCGTAACCGGTACGGAAACGCTTGAGGAGCTTGCATCAAAGTATCAGGCCAGTGCTAACCTTATCGATAGCTTTAACCAGTTGGAAGGTAAACCGTTAGCTGCAGGGCAGAAACTCATCATCCCTGACGGTGTAAAGCCAGCACCAGCTCAGCCTGATCCGGCTCCAGTTGCTCGTCTTGCGAGTGTTGCTGCCAAGCCTGCTCCTTCAATTGCCAGCTTTAAGCCGACCTTCAGTGGTGGCAACAGCTATACTCGTGGTTATTGCACGTACTACGTAGCAAGTCGTCGTGGAGTGCCTGGAAACTGGGGTAATGCCAGTCAGTGGTATTACAACGCGATTGCCTCAGGCTATGGAGTTGGCTCAGCGCCACGTCCTGGTGCTATTGCGCAGACTTCCGGTGGTTGGGGTGGTTATGGCCACGTAGCCTACGTAGAAAGCGTGAATGGCGGTATGGTGACTGTCTCAGAGATGAACTACAATGGCGGCTGGAACCGCGTGAGTTCCCGTACCGTGCCGGCAAGTACGTTCCGCTACATCTACTAGTAAATTTGAGAACATAAAAAAGACCGACCTCGTGTAATCGGGGTCGGTTTTGTTATGTGAGACTGGCGATTGTAATCACGAGTCCGCAGATTGCCAGGAAAGAGGTGATGCATACCACAACCAGCCAGCCGGTTGCAGTTTCCTTATGTGCAACGAAGTCTTGATCGGAATCTAGGTCGGCATTGGGTTTCTCTACACTGATACGACTCATATCGAGAAGAATGAGATCGTTCATGTTGTTGTACTTGCGCCAACTGTACCGCGCACCGTAGATTCCGGCGATGAACAGTATGGCACCAATTACTACTCCTGTAGCAGAGTTCATGGCTGGTTCTGCTTTTCACGCTTGGCACGGCGATCGTCCGAACGAATAATGATGCTCTCGAGGGTGATCAAGGCCATGATGGCTACGATGACTGCAGCTCCGACAGCCATGCCGACAATGATGATTGCTTCAGTAAACCACACCGGAATGATGGGTTGCATGCTTCTCACGTTTCCCCCTTGTTCGAAGGTACTAAACTAGTGCAATATAACCATAAATCTGTTATACTGTCAAAGTTTTACGAGATTTTCTTTACCAGCAATGTTTCTAGATTACACAACAGTTCAAGTTCAAGCAGGACGCGGCGGTGATGGCCGGGTCTCGTTTCTTCGTAATCGCCATAATCCACGCGGTGGTCCAGATGGCGGCGATGGCGGACGCGGCGGTGACGTGATTGTGCAAGCCAGCCATAATAGCTCGACGCTCTCGAAATATCGCGTTAAAAAAGTTTGGAAGGCCGAGATGGGTGTGGCGGGTGGTCCAAACAAATGCTCTGGTAAAAATGGGCAGGATCTCATTATTATCGTCCCACCGGGAACGATCGTGCGGCGTGGTGATGATGTGATTGCTGATTTAACAGAAGATGGCCAGTCGGCCGTCGTAGCCCGTGGTGGTAATGGTGGGCGCGGAAACACGCATTTTGTGAGTTCTACCTACCAGGCGCCAAAGTTCGCGGAGCTTGGTTTGCCAGGTGATGCGGCCGAATTAGTCTTCGAGCTCAAACTCATTGCCGATGTTGGCTTAGTCGGCTTGCCAAATGCCGGAAAATCTACCTTACTTTCAGTGGTTTCATCGGCTCGCCCAAAGATTGCCGACTATGCTTTCACGACCCTCACCCCAAATCTCGGCATGGTGCGCTACCACGATAACGAGCTTATTTTTGCTGATATTCCCGGCCTCATCGAAGGCGCTTCAGAAGGTAAAGGCCTGGGTGATGAATTCCTTCGCCATGTTGAACGTACCCGAGCGTTGGTTCACCTCGTGGATGCTACAGATGAAGACGTTGCAAAAAGTTTTACGACCGTGCGCAAGGAGCTGGCAGGCTATTCGGAAAAGCTCGCCCATAAGCCAAGCGTGGTTGTCCTCTCAAAGTCGAGCTATCTCTTAGAAGACGAGCTTAAACTCAAGCGCAAGCAATTGGCGCGCGCTGCCAAAATTAAGATGGCTGAAGTTGTACTTATTTCAGCACAGGAACATATGGGCATTGATGAGCTACTCGCCGTGACCACACGCGTGATTGCCGAGGCGCCGGTGTACGAAGCCGCTGAAGATGAGCAAATTATTGATGTGCCGGTAGAGTCGGTGGTGGATTGGTATTTGGAGCCAGAAGCTGATAATCGGTTTGTACTCAAGGGCAACGTTGCCGATCGCTGGGGCGGTCGCACCAACTTCCAGCAGGATCAGGCCGTGGAGCGCTTGCGTCGAGCGATGAGTCGGGCGGGGGTATTTCGTCGGCTCAAACAGCTGGGTGCTCCAGAAGGCAAGACAACCATCATCGTTGGAGGACATGAGCTTACATGGTAAGTTTTGAGGTTGGCGGCAAAAAGATTGAGTGTGAAACTCGACCAGACTTATTTAGTCCCAAAGATTTAGATCGCGGTACCAGACTTTTATTGGAGCAGGTGCAGGATGCGAACTACAATCATGCACTCGATTGGGGCTGTGGCTGGGGAGCGATGGCGTTGTGGCTAGCTGCAAATAATCCAAAGGCCGGTGTAATCGGGCTGGATAGCGATATTGGAGCAATTAAAGTAGCTCAGAGCAATGTGGAACGCAACGCACTCAATAATGTTGAGATTGTTGCGAGTCATTGCTTTGAAGATGTCGATGCTCGAGAGCTCGACCTCATTGTAAGCAATCCACCAACACATCGAGGCAGAGAAGTTGTTGAGAATATGATTGCCGAGAGTCGTGAGCGGCTAGTGCAGGGTGGAAAATTAATGATTGTAGTTGAAGCCCGGCTTAAGCCTTGGGTACAACGAGCCTGTACAGAAGTTTTTGGCGAGTGTGAAGTGAAAGCCCGCACTAACAAGCATGTTGTAATTGAAGCCGCGAAGTAAAAACCGCCCTCCTTTTTAGGAAGACGGATTGTCGGCATCGAGTACCGCTAGAAAGCTCGCGCCAGCTCGCCACGTAGCGCTATAGGAGCGCATGCTCAGTCGCGCCACTTCACCCCAGCGGTGAGCAAATGTGACATAGCTTACTGGTGTGCGGTGCTGGGTACCGTCCTGCAGGATAGTGCCGTAGGCCACAACATCGCCAAAGCCTTCAGCTCGTTCGATATGCTGCTCTCGCCAAGTACAGAGTTCAGACAAGGTGCCTGCTCGTGCGTGATTGTCGTGCAGCCAGTCGTTTGCATTGCTGCAAGTGAAGCCATCGGCCGGGCTGACGATGGTGATGGTGAGTTCGGTCGGTTCGCACGTAGCTTCCGCTGCAAAATCCGTGTGATCTACGGCTGGCTGTACGGCGTAGTCGACCATGTTGTCGAAAGTTTCAGCACAGAACTCCAGCATGTCGGGGATCGGATGGAGCTTGATGGTGTATTTACTGAGGACAGGGGGCTGCACAATTCCTCCAGATGGTAAAGGTACCAGGGGCATGATAGCAAAAGCTGTGTAGAAGATAAAGAAATTATTGACAAATTATTGTTTAAGTTGTAATATGTACGCGTCATTGTACCCTTACCGAAAGTGGAATGTTGCACAGACCACCCAACCCCAATGTCCCTGGCTGTACGGTTGTCGCCTTGCCAGGCGGCCAGTACACCTTTCGTGAAGTGCGTCGCGATGCCGACCGGTGCTCGTACTGCAAGTCCCGCAAGAAGCGGGTGTACTACGACTACGAGAACATGGAAGGTCGCCCAGCGTTCTGCAACATGCAGTGCTGGTTCGGCTACATCCTCCGGGATCACTTGCGGCGTAAGCCTTCGCCGCAGTACCGCGAGCCGCAAGCCAAGGGCAAGGCCAACCCCAAGAAGGCCGACCCGAAGAAGCCCAAGCGTCGTCCGGCAACGACCCGGAGGCCCAGGGAAGTTGCTCGGCGTTCTCGACGTCAGCCGGTGGCCAGTACCACCATAACGTAGAGCTTCGGTTCTACCGCCCCACCTCCGCTTGGAGGTGGGGCACATCTTTTTACTTGAAAAAATCTGTGATATCTGGCAAAATAAAGCAGTTCTTTTAATAAATAACCAAATCAAAACGATACTTTTAACGAGGGGCTATAGCTCAGTTGGCTAGAGCGCTTGCATGGCATGCAAGAGGTCGGGAGTTCGAGTCTCCCTAGCTCCACCAGGATTTAATGAACATGTTAAACAGGCACTCTATTATGGGTGTCTGTTTTTGTCCTCGTAGTTAGAGCTCAGGCTGTCAATAGGCGGCGCCTGAAGAAGTCGATGCATGTCAAAAGGTCATGGACAATTACTCATAAATATGCTAATCTCATTGCACTTATTGTCGCACCTACTATTTGAAGGGGTACACCATGTACGATCCATGGTTGAATGAACGGCAAGCAACTTCAAGCCGCGTTGAGGCAGAGGCTGCCCACGCGGCGCGCCAAGCGGCTAGCGTCCTAGGTCAGGAACAAGTCAGTCAGCAACTTGCTGAAGCACGAGCGATGGGCGAGCGACAAGCAATCGAAGCGGCACAGCGGCTTGAGGCTGAAGCTCACCATGTCCAACACATGCACTACTTGCAGGCGACCGGTCAAATCGGCGGTCATGCACCTGTAGCTGGTGTGAGTGGTATTTCTTCACCGTCTCAGGGCCTGCCAACACGGCCACCTCCTTACGTATCTCCTGACGAGAAAGCCGCCCGAGACCAAGCCATACTTGAACAGCAGCATGCTCATGCCCAAGCCAGGCTTGAAATGCAGCGCGCTCAAGCCGAGAGAGACGAGGCGGAAAGAATCCGACCTTTTCGAAGGAACCAGAAGCGAGCCCTGGCCGCAATACGTGAAAATGGTCCGGACCACTTGACTGGTGCCGAGATCATTCAGGCGGCAGTTTTGTTCCTGTCTACTGCATCTACTGCCTATCTGGGTATCAGCTTGTCGGTATTGCTTGTCACTGGTTCTTGGAGCGGTGGCTTCAGCTGGATGTGGATGTGTGCTCTGGTGGTTGCGCTGGTCATTCCAGTCACTCCTATAGTGCCGGGCTGGTTTGATTTCTCGGAAGGGCTGTGGCTCGTGTTTATTCCGATTCTGATCAGCACCCTGCATCACCAAGAAGAATATACCTTCTGGGGGATCGCGCCATTGTTGATTGTCGTCACTTTGCTCTACGTGGCTGTCTGGGTGATGAACCTGTTCGCCTGGCAAATCTGGGAGAAAAGTTGCCGCAGGGAGCGGAACCTACTTAGACAGAATCTGCCATGCGACTATTGCGGACGACCAGCAAAACACATTGTAATCACTGAGTCTTGTTTTGAAGGTGGCAGAATCACCGTTGTGGCTTGCTGGAAACATGGGTACTCGACTCCGTGGACTGAAGAACTCGAGGTTGCGCTCCTCGATAAAACTCTTCCGCCAAACGGACAGTGAACTCACCGGGGGCTTTCTTAGGAGAGCCCCCGGAATTTGTTACTGGAGTAATCTGTAGCTCGTATCTCTATAGGAAAAACGTGCATTTGGCACGTTCTTTTTTTTCATTAATTTAAACTTATTAAACAGAGTGTATGATTTTGCGTGCTAAAATTAAGATTATGAAAAAGCTTTTGCTCCGCTCACTCACGATTGCGGGCTTAATCTCTGCCTTCACGCTTCTTTCTAGTCAACAAGCTTCGGCGGCAACCGTAACCCTTAATGGCGGTTGCAGTATTGATAATGCAATTCTTTCTGCAAATAACGACGCAGATACTGGTGGCTGTACAGGTTCCGGCATTTATGGCGATGATGAAATTATTGTCCCAACTGGCACATGGAATGTTGGTGCGAGTGTGCAAAGTGAAGGGAATCTTACTGTAACTGGCGCTGGTATGGGCGATAGTATTATTGATGCTGGGGATAACTACGCAGGGATCCAATGTAACAACACAGGCGTTGGGCTATTGAACTTGGATGTAAATGGTCTAACTATTCGTAATACAGTAAGTAGTAGTGGAGCCTTTCCGCTCGCTGCCGGCAATTGCAATTTGAGTGTCTCGGATGTTGAAATTACAGATAGCCAGGAAGACGCGAATATTTATTTTAATCTAGAGCAAGATGGGGTGACGGCTCAGTTGAATATTTCTAATGTATATATTCATGACACATTAGGTGCTGGAGTGACGGTATTAGTAGCTGGTGAAGGAGTAACCAATCAAGCAGATGTTCAGATAGATAACCTCACCGTAGCGCAGGCCAATAATAATAGTAAAGTCTTGGGGGGTGTTGCAATAAGCGCTGGCGACGACAATATTGCATCAAATCACACCGCCAATGTTCTGATACGCAATAGCACTTTTACAGATAACGGTACAAATGACTCATATGGTGTGTTTGGGGTGGCGCAGTCGGGGATAGGCGGTGGCGTAGATACGGTTGATATTGCACTAGACAATATTACGATCGTAAATCATAAGGTGGATGGTAGCTTTCCAGCTTCTGGAATTTTGGCTGCTGCTTCTACTCCCACAGGAGGCACGGCAAATGTTTCAATTACCGCGACAAACGTGTTGCTGGCTAACAACACAGCTAACTCGGCACAAGCTAATTGTGCAGCCTTAGGATTTGGTTCAGGTGGTACAGAAACGGCAATAATTACTTCTTTAGGAAATAATATTACGGACGATACGAGTTGTGGCTTTACGAGCTCTGGCGACCAGCAAAACGTAACAAATATCCTCTCAACCCTCGGTCCATTGCAGGATAACGGTGGAAGTGTGCCCACTATGGCGCTACTCACAGGTTCACCGGCGATTGATGGAGGGGCGGTAGTGAGCGGCATCACAGCAGATCAGCGAGGCGTAGCTCGTCCACAGTGTGCAGCCTTTGATGTTGGTGCTTATGAATACGATGGAGTATGTCCGACTTTAGTGAGTGCACCTTCTAATCCTAGTGAATCAGACTCTATGCAAAATACGTTGGCTGAAACGGGAGATAATTATTTGTCATATTTTGCAGGGTTCATCTTGCTCATAGCTACAGGTTTTGGGATTTTAAGGAGAATAGTTTAATAAAAACCCCTCCAACGAGTGGAGGGAAGGGTGCTAGCGCTTTTCGGCGACGAAAAAGATGTCGCCACGCAGCAGATTGAGCTGAGGGCCGTAGTGGATCATCATCCGCAAGTAGTGCGTGATGATCTGGAGGTTGCGCCCGAGAGAACGGTGCGGAACGTCGTGGGTGGCCGCATCCATTTCGCTCCGGAAACGTTGCCGTTGCCAGGGCCATGGCGAACCAGCAGCTACCACCGTGAAGCCGATGTGCTGAGTCAGCTGGTACAAGAGCGGCAGTGGCATGGGTCGCTTGTGGTCAGTGTCGAGCCAGAAGTTTTCGGCAGCCACGATGGGGTTGCGCATATTCGGCGTGACGATGACCATGCGACCACCTGAAGGCAGGTAGTCGTAGATGAGCTGGAGCAACTCGACCTGCTCATCGGCCTGGAAGTGCTCGATGAGGTGAGAGGCCACGATGGCATCGTACTCACCCGGATTGGCTTCGATGTGACCTTCCAGGAAGTCGAAGACCTCCCAATAGAGCACATCCAACTTTTGCTCGTCGAGCTTACGCACTTGTTCGGAGTTGTTGTCGATCCCGGTAACGCGTGTTCCGGCAGCCTCGAGTTCCTGCATGAGAAAGCCCTGGCCGCAGCCGAGGTCGAGCACGTGACTACGACCGCGCAGGTATGGAAAGATCATGGCGATGTAGCTCATCGCGCCATCGCGGCCGCCGCTGAAGGCGTACGGATCTTGCTGTTTGCGGACGCCAACAGATTGCTGGCGCCTGATCTTCTCGGCGATTGACATGGTGGTTCCCCCAGGGGTTCAAGGTGCGGATGAGTAGAAACTATACCATGCAGATAGCTCCAAGACAAGGAAAAGCGGTATACTAATGGTATGCAACGTTGGCTTAAAAATTATCTCTCTACGTTTGGTCCACAATTTGTGCGCGGTATTGGCGTGCTGGCGACCGAAGCGCAGTTTGAGCGCAAAAAGTTTTTGGCCGCTACACATCCTTTACCAAATTTTTTTGAGACCACTAAACGGTTCGATAAAACTGATAAGTTAGCAGCACGTCTTCGTTTGGCGGTGTGGGCAAGTATTGCGCTAGCGTGGATGTTCTCGATTACGGTCTTAGCATTTTTGCGCTTGAACGCCACGCAAATCATTGCACTTATTCTCATCGTGAGTCTTCCGGCCCCATATATCTTGCTCAGAATCGCCGCTTGGTGTTTGCCAAAACGCCCGAAGGCTAGTCGCAACTAATTCACACCAGGTATACTGACAACTATGCAAACAGGGGTGAGATTAGGAATTTTAATTGGGGGGCCATCTCCCGAATATGAGGTCTCGCGTGCTTCGGCAGATAATATTTTGGCTGCGGTTGAGCAGCTGGGGTATGCCACCAAGCCAATATTAGTTACACCCGACCATAGTTGGTACGTGTATTCTGATCGCTCTGCGTATCTGGCAAATGAGTATGAGGAAGCGTTTGGAGTTCGGGATGCGGTGGAGAAGTTGCCCTATCTGATTGATGCGGCGCTGATTGCCATGCACGGGGTGTTTGGTGAAGACGGCGGTGTGCAGCGGCTGCTCGACCGGGCGGGGTTGCCGTATCAGGGGAGTGGTGTGCGCGCCAGTCGGCTGGCGTTTGATAAACATGCTGCCAGCCAAGTGCTGCGTCGTGCAGGCTTTGCTGTGCCGGATTACACGTTATTAGAGCGAGCCAAGTGGGTGGTGGCGCGACCGCGGATTATTCGTCAGGCGGTGGCGGCGTATGGTTTGCCGGTGGTGGTGAAGCCGAATGCTAGTGGAAGTTCAATTGGCGTGACAATCGCGCGCGATACTTCTGAGTTGACCGAGGCGCTTGAGCTAACCAGCGCACAGCACGGGCAGGTGATTGTGCAGCGCTTTATGCGTGGCCACGAGGTTACCTGTGGGATTTTAGAGCAAGCCGGTGAGGTTTTTGCTTTGCCGCCGACATTAATCCAGCCGGTTGGGCAGCACTTTTTTGACTACAAGGCAAAATATACGGCTGGGGCGACGGAAGAAATTACGCCGGCACCGTTCTCTGAAGCGACAAATGCCGCTATTGGGAGAACTGCGCTAGGGGTGCATCGGGCGCTAAAGTTGCAGGGCTACAGTCGGGTGGATATGATCTTGGCTCAACGTCGGTTGTGGGTGCTGGAGGCTAACACGCTGCCGGGGATGACCAACACAAGTTTGTTGCCTCAAGCTGCCGCCGCCATCGGGATAGATTTTGTTGGCCTGGTTGGCGAGCTGGTGCAACACGCACTGACACGCCCAGAAGTGGTAGAATTATCATAATGATAAAAAGATTTGCCGGTAAAATTGTAGTGCGTCAGCTGCGACGCTATGTGCAGCGTTTGCTCTCGGTGCATGACATTACGGTAGTAATGGTGACGGGTACGGTTGGTAAAACCAGCACGAAGATGGCGATTGGTCGCACGCTTGAGGCTGGCGGTCACAAGGTGTGCTATTCCGAGGATAGTTATAATACTGAGTTTGGTGTGCCGTTGGCATTGTTTGGCTTGAAGGCGCCAGATAGAATCTCGAGCCCGGCGGCTTGGCGAGCTGTATTTAAGCAAATGTCTGACATGATTGATGGCTATCCGTATGACTTAGTCGTACTCGAGATTGCCGAGGATGAACGCGCTATGATGACGCCGTGGGTGCGACTGATGCAGCCTAAGATTGGTGTACTTACCAGTGTGAGCCCGGCACATATGGAGCGCTTTAGTTCGCTCGAAAAATTACGGGATGATGCGATTGCGTTAGTGGGTGAATCGGAGCAAGTCTTTTATAACGCCGATTTTGATGATGTCCGCGAAGTGATGGAACGTCGCAAAGGCGCGGTCGCATATGGTGTTGGGCGTGGAGTAATCCGTTTTGAAAATATCATGCGCGGCAAGAATGGCCGACTGGCAGCTGATCTTTATTTAGGTAAGGAACATCAGGTAGTGCGTACCCAACTTATTGCCCAGCATGGCTTGAGCGCGTTACTTGGTGCGGCCTGTGTGGCGCGAGATCTTGGCATGAGTGGTGAAAAAATCGCGACTGCTTTAGCAAAAATTCCGTCTCCAGTTGGGCGAATGCGTTTGCTTGATGGGGCAAACGGCGCAACGTTGATTGATGATACGTATAACTCGAGCCCGGCAGCGGTAAAGGCTGGTCTAGATACGCTGATGGAGATTCCGGGCCGAGGTCATATTGCGGTTTTGGGGAGCATGAATGAGCTTGGTGTTGCGGCCGCGGATCTGCATCGAGAAGTTGGTGAGTACGCAGCAACGAAAAACCTGGATATGCTCGTAACGGTTGGTAAGGTTGCTGGGCAGTATATTGGACCGGCGGCTGAGGATGCGGGCATGGAGCGGATTCGCATTAAACAGTTCCGCACGCCGTACGAAGCTGGTCATTATCTTAAAAAGCACGTTGCAAAAGGTGATGTGGTGTTTATAAAAGGCTCGCAAAATGGTGTATTCACTGAAGAGACGAGCCGTATATTATTAGCACCCGGCTTGCAGCCAGCGCGCGAATTAGTCCGACAGTCTAAAACCTGGAAACGTAAAAAGAAAAAGAGCTTTGGCCTGTGAGTGATGTAAAAATAGCTATTCATCATAGTTGGCAGGAGAATCCCGAGCTATTGCACGTCCAGCTCATGGAGCCACGGCAACGCTGTGGCTTGGCTTGTTTAGAGATGATTATTGAGTCTCAACTTGGGCATCACGTGCAAGCTTCGGAAATTTTTCGTCGGGCTGAAAGTTACGGCGCGATTAATGACCACAATGACTGGTGGCATCCAGGTCAAGTTCGCGTTCTCACAAGTTACGGCCTGGTAGCCTGGCGGCGAAATTGGACTGCCCCTTCTCAAGATCCGGAATTTTTTGAAGAGAATGAGGGCTATGATACGGCACAGATGTCAGCGGTGAAATATCAAATTAGTTTAGAGGCAGATAGGCGTTCGCTTGCCGATAAATTTTTACTCTCGCTGCATGATTCATTGGAGCTCGGTAATCCGGTAATCGTGAGTGTAAAATCTGGGTTTTCGGATAATAAAGAAAATCATCAAGTGGTAATTTCTGGGTATCGGGCTGAAGACAGGATGTTCTTCGTACATGATCCCGTGCAGCAGTCTGGTCCCACAGTCGTGCCCGAACACTATTTGGTAGAGTACGCAAACTATTGGGCATTATTTAGCTACCATGCCTAGGGGAATTCATGACTGAAAAATATAATTGGCGTGAATATTACGAACATCACAAAAATCGTGAGCCTCGCGAGGAATTAACTCAGCTGTTGGATGTAATGCGTCGGGAGCGAGGGTCTTTTGAGGATATGTCGGCTTTAGAAATTGGTGCCGGCAATATGATTGAGACTAAAGCTTTGTTAGACGCTGGTTTTGGTCACGTCACCGCAACCGATATTACAGACTTGGCAGAGAATATGGCTGCATCATTACAAATGGATGTGAACGATTTTGCGAATGATGTGGAGCGGCTGGAGTTTCTGAAGGTTAGTCATGAAGAGCTACCGGACCATTTGCAAGCCGAGTCTTTGGATCTTGTCGTGGCGTACTTAAGCTTACAGTTTGTGAATCCTGAAGGTTTTCAGCGCTTGTGGCAATCGTTAGTGCAGGCTGTAAAGCCAGGTGGGAGAATTACGCTGGATTTAATTGGTGATCACGACGGCTGGGCAAAAGAAACTCTCGCTGATGAATCTGTCAGATATAAAGATATGAACTTTCATAGCAGGGAAGAAGTTGAGCGGTTATTAGCTGGCTTTGAGCAAGTGCAGGTAATTGAAGACGATAGTGACGGAAAAACTTCAGATGGCGTAGCTAAGCATTGGCATATTTTTCATATTCAAGCCCAAAAGCCAACAGACGCCTAAGCCTCGATTTACTCCTGATAATCAGGTATAATTGCGCGCATGAGTAAGGCCAATTACGATCCCTCGGCAACCGAGGCCAAATGGCGTGCGGTTTGGGATAAGTCGAAAATATACGCGACGCCAGAAAATCCCAAGCGCCCATATTATAATCTCGTGATGTTCCCATATCCATCGGGCAACTTGCATGTTGGGCATTGGTATAATTTTGCGCCAGCCGATACACTCGGACGGTTTGAGCGGATGCGTGGCAAAGATGTATTGCAACCACTCGGCTATGACGCCTTCGGTTTGCCGGCTGAGAATGCGGCAATTAAAAATGGTATTCCAGCGGATGAGTGGACCGATAAAAATACTGTCAGTTTTTATGAGCAGTACAAAACGCTGGGTGGGATGTATGACTTAGGTCGCTTGGTAAATACCTCCAAACCAGAGTATTACAGGTGGACGCAATGGTTGTTCTTGCAGCTGTATCATGCCGGTAAAGCGGTGCGCCGCGATGGCACGGTCAACTGGTGCCCGAGTTGTCAGACCGTGCTCGCCAACGAGCAGGTTGTACATGGTGAGTGCGAACGCTGTGGCACAACAGTCGAGCGTAAAAATCTCAAGCAATGGTATTTTACGATTACCGATTACGCCGATCGTTTGCTCGATGATTTAGATGGGCTCGATTGGCCGGAACGAGTTAAGCAACAACAGCGCAACTGGATTAGTCGTAGCGAAGGTGCACGCATCGAGTTTACATTGTATGGCAAAGACGAAACGCTCGAGGTATTTACTACTCGTCCGGATACCATTTTTGGCGCCACCTTTATGGTCGTCGCACCTGAACATCCTTTGGTTGCAGAGCTCACTACTGACAAGCAGCGCGCTGAAGTTGAGCAGTACCAGCAGTGGGCTGGCGCTCGTACCGATGTTGATCGTATGGAGGCCAAAGAAAAAACTGGCGTGTTTACTGGCGGCTACGTAGTGAACCCGGCAAATGCCGAAAAAATCCCGGTGTGGGTGGCAGACTATGTGCTGATGGGCTACGGCACTGGTGCCATTATGGCTGTACCAGCCCATGATGAGCGCGACCATGCTTTCGCGAAGAAATACAATCTACCGATCATTGAGGTTATTGAGCCGGTAACAGGTAAGCATCAGGATAATCCTGAGCACCGTAAGAGTATTGTGGCCTTGGTGCATAATCCGCGTACCGACGAAGTTTTAGTGATTAACTGGGGCGCCAAGCAGGGTGGTCATCTTTTGGTGGGTGGTGGTCGTGAGGCGGATGAAGACATTACCGCTTGTGCAACTCGAGAAGTGATCGAAGAAACAGGCTATACTGGCCTGAAATATATTGGTCAGACCGGCAAAATCCACCATCATTACTTTGCGCACTCTAAGGGTAAAGCTCGGCACATCGAAGCTGTTGGAGTGCATTTTGAACTCGTTGATAATGAGAAAATCGAAACCAAACTAGAGCGAGATGAGGTTGGGAAGTTTAGTGTGGAATGGAAGCCAGCCCGCGAAGTTGAAACGATGCTGCAGGATGAGCTGCATAAATACGTGTTTGATGCGTTCTTGCGACAAAATATTCATGCCGGCACGGGTGTGATGATTAACTCTGGTAAGTTTGATGGCCTGAAAAGTACCGAGGCAAAAAGCCAGATAGTTGCCTGGCTGCATAAAGGTGGTTTTGGTAAAGCCACCACCAACTACCGGCTGCGTGATTGGCTGATTTCTCGCCAGCGTTACTGGGGCGCGCCAATTCCGATGATTTACTGCGAAGAATGTGGCGTAGTGCCGGTACCAGAAAAAGATCTGCCGGTTGTTCTACCAGTTGGGCAGGAGTTCGATAAGACTGGCCGCTCACCATTGCACACGCATCCGGATTACGCAAAAGTTGACTGTCCGCAGTGCGGCAATGCCGATGCTCGCCGCGAGACGGATACCATGGATACATTCGTAGATTCCAGCTGGTACTTTTTGCGCTACCCAAATCCGAACTATGACAAGGCGGCGTTTGATCCAGAAGCTGTTAAGAAGTGGCTGCCCGTCGATCGTTACATGGGTGGTGTGGAGCACGCTATTTTACATCTTTTGTACTCGCGTTTTATTACTAAGTTCTTGCATGATCAAAAGCTCGTAGCTTTTGATGAGCCATTCACCAAGCTAATTAATCAGGGAATGATTCTTGGCCCAGATGGTAATAAAATGAGTAAGTCTAAGGGTAACGTTATTGACCCGCTGTAGTATGTGGAGAAATACGGCGCCGACGCGGTACGTTTGTATCTGATGTTTATGGGGCCGTGGGAAGATGGTGGTCCGTGGGATCCACAGCGCTTTGAAGGTACGTATCGCTTCTTGCAAAAAGTCTATGCCACGATTTCTGCCGCGTATGAAGTTCAGGAAATTGATGCTGCTGCCGAAACTACGCTGGATTCTGCACTGCACAAACTGGTTAAGAAAGTTACTGAAGATCTGGAAAACACCCGCTTTAACACAGCGATTGCTGCCATGATGGAGTACATTACATTGCTTGGAAAAAGCCAACGCGCTGGTGATGTGTCGGTAGAGTTGTGGCGTGAACACGTACAGACCTTCGTGCGCCTGATTGCTCCATTTGCACCGTTTTTAGCTGAAGAATTGTGGCAAGAACTTGGCGAACAAGAGAGCGTGCATCTGGAAGCTTGGCCAACGTTTGATGAAACAAAAGCACGTGATGAGCTCGCAACGATTGCCGTTCAGGTAAATGGTAAGCTGCGCGGTGAGTTTGTCATGGAGGCCGGCAAGTTGCCAGGCGCAATCGAAGAGCAGGCTCGTGGCTTGAATGCCGAACACAATTGGACACGCGGTGCACAAGTGGTGAAGGTGATTGTGGTACCAGACCGGCTCGTCAACTTTGTCGTCGCTCGGTAGAGTGGGTGTGTTAACCCGCATTGACAAAAAACTTATTCTTTGCTATAAATAGCGGGTTATTGCATCTCGCAGTATCCGCACCCCATACGAGACCCTTAGGAGGTCCACCATGTCCGTCACGGACGAACCCCGAACCGAGAAGCAGAAGGCGGTCAAGTCACCGCCCCAGCCGATCGACGAGGACAAGAAGAAGAACAAGGACGTCGTTGTGATCTCCGCAGCTGTCGTCTTCATCTTTGCGTTCTTGGCGTTGGTAGTCTTCCTCAGCAACGTCATCAACATCTCGCCGGAGGTCAACTCCGCCGAGGACATCGCCACGGTCTACGACCACGCGATCGTCTTGCAGGCTCGAGAGGGCGACACCCTCGAGACCGCCTCGCTGGCAGTGTTCCCGAACACGCTCATCGAGCAGCGGGTCCGCGAGGACAAGCTCTCCGATGAGGCCAAGGCCCTGGAGTTGGCTCGGTACCAGGCCGAGTGGCTGCGCTTGTCGCGTCTACTCACCGGCACCACCGGCACCACGCTCACGGCCGGCGAGTTCTTCGCCGTTCCGGCCAAGCCGGACGAACCGGGTGCGATCGATGTCGATCGAGCACCCACGGAGATCCGTCGGCTCACCGAAGAGGCCCAGCAGGCTTCCTCAGGCGGCTGACCCTCGGGTCGGCAATCAGCCCGCGTGCTTTCCTCCCCCAGGAGAGAGCACGCGGGCATTCTTTTTTCTTAGACACTTTCAATATGTTGACAAAAACTGACAACTAAAGTATAATAAGCGCATGCAAATCGCAAATCTTGCCAAAAAACTCGAAGCCGTAGGTCTCACTGAAAAGCAGGCCAAAGTGTATGTTGCCGCTCTATTCTTGGGGCCGGCAGCGGTTCAGCGTATTGCCGAACAAGCTGAGGTTAACCGAGCTACAACCTACGTAATTTTGGCAGAACTTGCGGATATGGGTCTGGTTTCTGAAACTACCGAAGGTAAAAAGACGGTATTTGTGGCTGAACCACCAGATGCAATTGATCGTTATCTCGGAGCAATGGAGAAGGAAATTGACGACCGTAAAGTCCAGCTAAAAGGTGTGATGAAAGAACTAAATGAAGTGAATCGCTCTGAAATAGCAGGTGATGCGCCAGTTGTAAGGTTTTTTAAGGGGCCTGAAGCAATACTTGCACTTAGCTCATATCTCAAGCGTAAGGCGAAGCCAAACGAAGTAGTTTATGGTATGACAAATCTTGATGAACTCGACAAGATGGCACCTGGTTATACCGAAACGAATGCGTTGAAACGCAAGAAAAAGAAAATTGCTGGTAAGGGTTTTTATTCAGGGTCCAGAGAATTAGTTAGTGACCCAGAGTCGTTACGCGAGACTATCAAGCTTACGGAAGATGTTAGGGCGGACCTCAATCTATACGAGGAAAGAGCAAGTATAGTTACTTACTCTGGCGATCAGCCAGTAGGTATTGTGATTGAGGGTAAAGAACTCGTATCGGTTTTACGTCAGTTATTCGACCTGGCGTGGAAAAATCACAAGAAGAAGTAGTGTTAGTTATTATTGACAAATAAGTAATGCTTGTGTATAATTCGAGCGTTGCTAGCAAAAGCAAGAGGTAAGCCAGTCTTCCTCTGGCTGAGCTGAGACTGGGAGGAAGTTACTTCCAGCCTGCCTAACGGCACAACATGACCCGAAAGGGGTATTGTGATGGGCGAGTTCACCTGAGCTTCCATCCGAACGTCGGCAACGACATCCAGAGGCTTCGCTCGAAAGCCGAACCTGATCTAGCGTAGAACGCCGGATCGAAGCATGACCCAAACTGCCAGGTGGCGCAAAAAAGTTGGGCGCGCTTGCTCGACATCCTTGAATTAAGCAGCAAATAACGCAAAAAAGACAGGAAGAAGAGCATCAAATCGAGCATCGGGGTGACCCCGTAACACGCGGGGTCACCCCTAAACATCTCTATTAAGAACTTATGCAAGACCTTAAACGGGTCTTTTTTTGTGTGTAATGACGGAAAATAATCTAGGTTACTCATAGTCAGCAAATTGTTGCTGATAGAGTTTATCAACAAATAGGCACTATTTTGCGGAATATATGAAACTGTACTGATTGAGAGATAGGAGAAAAAATGCAAATAATAATTGACAATAAGGTATGATATTGCTATAATCTCATAGATCTGTCAACCCCGCTTAGCGCGGGTGTAGATGGATGCAACTTCGCAAATCCAATCCCAATTCCACCCATCAAGGAGTCCCAACGTGTCCAACGACACCAGCAACGAGACCAGCCTGGCAGTTCCCGCACCATCGCGTCGCGCGCTCGCGCTCGTCGAGATGACCGAGACTGTCCAGGAGCTCATCGACACCCACGGCGTCGAGCTCGACATCCCTGTCGAGCAGGTCGCCAGCATGGCGGTGGAGCGCAAGCTCTCCGTCGAAGAGGTCGACGCTTTGCTCCTGGCTCGCCAGGACTACGCCGCCCGCTTCCCGGTGATGGATCTGCTGCTTCGCAGCGGCTTCACCACCGATCAGATCCATGCGGCCTACGCCTTCGTGGATCAGCATGACCTCGAGCAGGATCGCAAGATCGAGGCTGCGCCCATCTCGGGCGTGGTCGAGGAGCCCGAGAGTCTGGCCGACCTGGTGCGTCGTTCGACCACCGAGCCGGCCCGTGCCCGCGAGCATGAGGGTGCGACCGAGATGGACGTGAATCGTCGTCACAAGTACGTGGCGATGATCGCAACCTGGTTCGCAACCTTCGACGTCTTCGACGACCTCGCTGAGGATCTCGATGGCGCCATCAGTCTGTTGACCGACCTCGCCGCCAAGGCGCGCGAGGCGCGTTTCGTCAAGGCCGAGATGAACGACCTCGATGTACTCACGAGACTGCTGGTTCGAGTTCAGGGCCAGGGTATCGAGACGTACGACGGGGTCCTCCGACTCTTCGCCGAAAGGAGCTGAAGAACATGACGGGAATCAACCCGTTTCTGGTGCTCGGTCTGAACGTGACGGTGCTGGGGGGATTGTCCGATGAGGACATCCTCCAGCTCGCCAAGAGTCAGTACCGAGCACTCTCGCAGATCCATCACCCCGATCGCGGTGGTGATGCCGATCTGTTCGCACTCCTCTCGGATGCCTACGAGTCCCTCCAGGACTCACGGGCCCGTCAGGAGAAGCTCGAGGAGTACCGCACCTCTCGTTTGGACCAGCTCACGCTGGTCCAGCAGGAGCTCACGGATCTCGAGCGTCAACGTCGACGAGATAATCGTCGACTTCGCCGACATACCGCCGACTTCATGGCGGACTTCGTGCGGTCACAGCACACCGAGACGGCCCAGCCGCTCAACGTGCACGATCTCACGCTGGTCGTGCAGGATCGGCACTCCGACTTCATGTCGGGGGCTCTGTCGACCGACGCTGAGCGGAACAAGGCGGAGTTCATCGAGCACTACACTACGCATGGCTTCAAGGTCGTGCGGCGCGTTGGTGGTCACGTTTCGGTGGCAGACTTGCAGGTAATGCAGGTGATGCCATCGAGCGACTTCACGCCGGCCCGCTTCAAGCAGTTTGCTGCCGAGTTCACCCACGTCGGTGCCCGTAAGAAGGCGCCGTACCCCAGCTACAACAGCTGGTACCGGGTGGACCTTGAGTCGACTGAGGCTTACGAGAATCAGTTGCGACAGCTTGAGATTGAGGCAGAAGCCGAGGGTCGTACCCTCGAGGATGCCCCAATCGATCCGACGTCAGCGCTCTACTGCTACGAAGAGCAGTCGACAGAAGCGACCGACTGGGCGCTGATTGGCACACTGTCAGACGGCCTCATCGGAACCGACGCCAGGGGCGACGCTGCTCCTGGTGCAGCCATGGAGCGCATGCTCGAGTCGGCTGCCGTGCCGAATCTCCGCGAGGAGCTCGAGCGCGGTTATAGCTTCGAGCGGTTCCAGTACTACCTGGACCAGCTCGAAGCTGAATTCTCCGAAGATGGTTACCTTGTGGCCGCGCGCCTTGAGGACGACCAAATTCGGTTCATGCTGGTGGGGAAGATCGTCCCTCATCAGGAACTCTGAGACACAACAAGGAGGACCAAGTGGGACGAACCCCGCGACGCACCCCCACAAAGGAGGAGCTCGACAAGTGGGAGCAGCTGCTGGCCGGCGACGGCCTGGCAGCAATCCCCGACGAGCACCCTGATGAAGGGGAACCACCAACCGAGTTCGAAGTCGGTCTCGGCTCCGCGTCAGCTCCCCCTGACGATGAGGAGTCCGAGGCTCTCGAACTGGGTGCGGATCTGCCCGATGGCATGGACGGTGAGGACGAACTCGTGGATGAACACGAGGGAGACCTCCACGCCTACATCATCGTGGACGAGGGCTGAGCTTTCGAGTTCGGCTTCTCAAGCGGCCAGCGCATGCGCTGGCCGTTACTTTTTACTGACGTACTCTGACGCATAATTAAGCTATCGATAATAAAATCTGACAAATAAATGCACTTTTTCATGCTGAAATTCAGTTTATTTATAGTTAAAATAACAGTTTTTATACGAAAATCTACAGATACATAGCTAGTTTTCAGCAAAAAATCATAATAAATTGACAATAAGTATTGACAAAAAATATAGCATATGCTACTATATCATCATTGTGAATTTCGTCAGGAGTTCATGACAAAAAAGAACCTTTACTTTAGCTGGCTGGTGGTCATATTTTTGTGCGAGTAACATATATCGCCTAAAAATATGACCACCACATGCAACAGCATCACCCATGTCCATCCCCGGGCCCACCAGCCCCTCAACAGGTACTGTGTCCACTGCGGTCGTCTCGGCCGAGCTCCGGAGTGCGCGAGCTGCCGTGAGGCCGCAACAGAGCCGAAGGAGGTGGACGACTACACGGGCTTCATCATCACCGACGACGGCGACGAGATCGGCCTGATCTCCGACCCGTACCGAGAGTGCATGGAGTTGGTGTAGTCACTATCGAATAAGATTCGGGGTACTTTGGTAGTGCCTGGCAACAGAAGTTGATCGGAGAGAAAAAGAATCCGTGACACATTAACCCGTCAGTGAAGACGTAAACCCCGAGCCAGTGAGATGTGGCTTTCAAGCGCGATTCCCGTGCAGCTCATACCCCTTCTTGGGGCAGATTACCTGCTCCAAGAAGGAGCAGTCCGAGGATAGTTATCCTCGCTGATGAGTCCTGATAGGACGAAACTGCTTTGAAAACTTAGGTAATCCCACGCTGGCTGTTATGCCACACGAGCGTATGTGCGCATTGCCTATCAATATTTTTCAAACACCACACATCAGTTTTTAGTTCTTTTAAACCTGGAAGCCTATACTTCCAGCGCGGCGTAGGCGGCGTTGTTCCTCGAGGGCAGTGCTCGCTCGCGTCGCGCCGGGAGTATAGCTTCCAAAGTACAAGGGCATCGAAAGCCATTCCTCTCTCCTCTCCAGGTGAGTAGGTGTCCTGCTGGGTCGAGTTCGTCTCGACCCAGCGAATTCGCTAACCGTTGACCCGCGTACGAATGCGGGGGCCTTTTGAAGCGAGAGCTACGCAGTTGCGTCCTCGAGTGAAACAGGCTGAGCCCATGCGTGTGGGCTTGCTGGGAGATAAAATTGGTAAAACTGCGCCTGCGTCGGTAACGACGACACCCCAAAGGGTGACCACGAAAGTGGTGGGAAGTAAACAAAGGTAGAAAAGGGGACCCCAACGGTTATAATGCGGTATTGTCTTCCCCTTTGGTCAGACCTTGAAAAAGTCTGGTTCTATGAAAGGACGATGCCGAGCTCGCGCGACTTCCACACCCTTCACCCTTCCTCTTCGTGGAGGTCGCTGCGCGCCGGGAGTGCCGCTTGTGGTTTCTAAGGCTTCGGTCTTGATCACTTGCGTCCACACTGTGGGGTAATAGCAC
>JAUPVH010000016.1 GCA_030917125.1 Patescibacteria group bacterium
CGCTGAGGATGGCACCTTGCAGCATCCGCACACCCTCAATGGCACTGCAGTAACATCGAGCCGCACGCTCATTGCCATTTTGGAAAATCATCAAACTGAGGATGGGCGCGTGCGCTTGCCGGCGGCCTTAGTTCACTATTATGGGGAGGAATACTTATGATCAAATACACTGTATCAGCACGAAAATTAGAGGTCGATAGAGAACTTACTGGGTATATTGAAAGAAAAATTGCCAAGCTGGATCGTTATTTTCCGAGAGCGCATCGTCCGGTTGGTGCACGCATAGAATTGCACCGCGACGAAGCAGCTTCTCCAGATAAACGCTATGTTGCGTCGGCTCACATCGAGGTGCAAGGCCCAGATTTGCACGCCGAAACTGCCACGATTAACCCGCACAGTGCAATCGATATTTTAGAGGCAAAACTCAAGGATCAAATCCGTAAGTATAAAGAAAAGCATGTTCCTAAGCGCTTTACGTTGAAGCGTGATAATCTTACAGAAACGACTTAGCTTACATGGCCGTTTTTTCAGGGGGTTCTCAGGTATCTATCTGGTATAATGGGAAGGTTAGCTATGGCTATTAACTTAAAGACATTATTTGGTGATCCAAATGCACGCGAGATAAAAAAAGCTCGTGTGCGAGTTGAGCGTATCAACGCGCTGGAAGCGGAAATTAAAAAGCTTTCCGATAAAGAACTGCAAGCTCAGACGGATGAATTTCGTGAACAGCTCAAAAAAGGGAAGAAGCTGGATGATATTTTAGAACGAGCTTTTGCTGTCGCGCGAGAAGCCAGCCATCGCGTGATCGGTCAGCGCCACTTTGATGTTCAGTTGATTGGTGGAATTGTGCTGCATGAAGGCAAGATTGCTGAAATGAAGACGGGTGAAGGTAAGACGCTGGTAGCAACACTGCCCTTGTATCTCAATGCGCTTGAAGGTGAAGGTGCTCACTTGGTTACGGTTAACGACTATCTCGCGCGTATCGGCGCCGGTTGGATGGGGCAGATCTATCACTTTTTGGGTCTTTCCACCGCCGTCATTATGCACGACTCTAGTTTTGTATACGATCCTGACTACGTTGATGAAAAGCACTCCGATGAACGCTTGCGCCATTTGCGTTCGGTCACCCGCAAAGAGGCGTATGCCGCCGATATCACCTATGCCACGAATAATGAGCTAGGGTTTGATTACCTGCGCGATAACATGGTCCAACACCTAGATCAGATGTCCCAGCGCAAACTTCACTTTGCTATTGTTGACGAAGTTGACTCAATTTTAATTGATGAAGCTCGCACGCCACTTATTATTTCTCAGGCTAATGCGAAATCGACTGATCGCTATTATGAATTCGCCAAAATCGCTAAGACCCTGAAATCTGAAGATCATTACACACTTGATGAAAAACAGCGGGCAGTCAGCTTGACCGATGAGGGTATCGCTAAAATTGAAAAAGCCCTGGGTGTTGATAACGTTTACGAAGCTGGGCGTATTGAAGATGTACATCATATTGAATCGGCCTTAAAAGCTGAGGCTATTTTCCAGAAAGATAAAGACTATGTTGTGACGCCAGATGGTGAAATCGTCATTGTTGATGAGTTTACTGGGCGCCTGCTGCCCGGCCGTCGCTACAGCGAAGGTTTGCATCAGGCCATCGAAGCGAAAGAAGGGGTGACAATTCAGCAGGAGAGTCAGACCCTAGCAACGATCTCATTCCAGAACTTGTTCCGCCTCTACGACAAGCTGGCGGGTATGACTGGTACGGCTGCTACCGAAGCTGAAGAATTTGGGAAGATCTATAAGCTGGAAGTCACTACAATTCCAACACACCGGCCAATGGTTCGTGCCGATATGCCAGATCGCATTTATAAAACCCTGCAAGCCAAGTTCACCGCTGTAGCTGAAGATGTAAAAGAACGCCACGAAAAGGGTCAGCCTGTGCTTTTGGGTACAGTTTCTATCGAAAAGAACGAACTTTTGAGCCGCATGCTCACCAAAGCCGGCGTACCACACCGCGTGTTAAATGCGAAAAACAATGAAGCTGAAGCCGAAATCGTGGCTGCGGCTGGTCAGCGCGGTGCGGTAACACTGGCGACAAATATTGCCGGTCGTGGTACCGACATTGTGTTGGGTGAGGGCGTGAATGAGCTTGGCGGACTTCATGTTGTTGGTACTGAGCGTCACGAGTCGCGTCGTATTGATAACCAGTTGCGTGGTCGCGCTGGTCGTCAGGGTGATGCTGGTTCGAGTCAGTTCTATGTCTCGCTAGAAGATGATCTGATGCGTATTTTCGGAAGTGATAAGCTGTCCTCGATGATGGGTGCACTGGGTCTGCCAGATGATACCCCAATTGAAAATCGGATGGTCTCTCGCTCGCTTGAATCGGCGCAGAAGAAGGTAGAAGGACACAATTTTGATACTCGTAAGCACTTAGTTGATTACGATGACGTGATGAATCAACACCGCGAGATTATTTACGCTCGTCGCCGTCGAGTTTTAAAGCAGGACTCACTCAAAGAAGATCTTTTGCCGCTGTTTGATGCTGAATTCCATGCCTTAATTGAAGCTCATACTGATCAGCAGACAGAAATTTTGAATATCGAAAAACTGGCTGAAGCGGTACGTGATATCATCCCTCTTCCAAAAGATTGGCATGAGTCAGTTGAACGCCGGGACAAAGAAGCCCTGGTGGAAGAATTTATGAAGATCACTAAGGATATGTATCGTACGCGCGAGATGGAGTTTGGCGATGAAGGCGTTATGGTGATTGAGCGTTTAGTGAGTCTCAAGACGATTGACACTGCTTGGCTCGAACACCTGGAAGCTATGGACCACCTCCGTGATGGGATAGGTTTACGGGGTTATGGCCAGCGAGATCCTTTGGTGGAGTACAAAGGTGAAGCTTATCGTATGTTTGGAATGCTCACACGTCGGATTGATTCCGAAATTGTACGTACCCTCTTTAAAGTTCGGGTGGACATCACCAATCGCCCAGAGGA
>JAUPVH010000017.1 GCA_030917125.1 Patescibacteria group bacterium
ATTGGGGCAAGTGGTGCTTGAGATGGTTGAGGTATCGGGCCAGCTGCAGGAGCAGGGTACAGAGGTCGATCAAAATGGATAGCGCTGGCTGCCTGGTTTACTGGGGGAATTTGTGGCTGGATAGGCATTGGCTGCGCGGGCATTGGACGAGGTGGCGCTTGAGCAGTCGTGTTTTGTGGTGGAATTGGCGCTAGGCTTGGGTTAATCGCGACTGGATTTTGCGTCTGAGGTTGAGCTGGAGGTCGATTGTCGGCAGCGATTTCAATCAGGCGATTGTATTTTGCTACGCGCTCACCACGCACTGGGGCACCGGCTTTCAGCCCAAATGCACCAACTCCATAAGCAATGTCAGCCAGATACGTGTCATTGGTTTCGCCCGAGCGATGAGCCAGGATAACTTTCACGCCAGACTGGAGCGCAGCCCGAATGGCATCAAGCATTTCGGTAATCGTACCAGTTTGATCGGGCTTAATTACCACGCCGCCGATGAGTCGTTGTTGACCAAGCTCGGCAATACGCCCAGCAGCAGTAGCGGTGGTGGCATCACCTACTGCCATAAATTTTCGGCTTGGTTGCGTGAGTAAATACTTGAGCCCTTCTAAGTCATTCTCGGCAAACGGGTCTTCTATGGATAGGAGTGGGAAGCGCTGGTCCCACTGCATGTACGTGGCCCCAAGTTGATCCATCGAGATAGGCTGCCCGCCAAGCATGTATTGGCCGTTTTGGAAGAGATTGTAGGCCGCCATATCGAGGGCGATTTGGTAGGCCTGATTGTAGCGTCGGGAAAGCTGTTCGAACGCCTCGAGTACTGTTTCGGTGGCAATTCCAATTGGCGCCATTGAGCCTTCTTCGGCAACGAGGTCGACACTTGGTCCGTAGAGCGAGCGAAAGATTTGCTTAGCGGTGTGGTGGACGCTATAGATAAGTTCGAGCGCGACCGCTGGATCAGTCGTTTTAGGAACGATCATGAATTCCTGCACATCAAGACCGGGCGCATGAGCTCCACCAGAAACGAGGTTGGCGTAAATGCGCGGCATCTCTGGCTTCGTGCCGAGAATATCGGCTGTTGCTCGCCAAACTTCTTTATCTTGTTCGTAACACGAGAGCAGGAAGTAGGCGCCACTGAGGGCCGTTAAGGTGTTGCTACCAAGGTTAGATTTATCAGCAGTGCCATCGAGAGCGTTGAGGAGGGCATCAAAGTCAGCTTGGTGGGCAAGAGGGTAGCCAATGAATTTTGGCGCAATAATATTTTCAATTGCCTCAATATTGCCGGTAACCGTGTTGCCGTTGTAGCCACCACCGGCATTATCGCGTCGCTCTTTGGCCTCGCGTGTACCAACCGACAAACTACTGGGCGCATCGAAACGCGCATGGTTGCCGCTAGCGGATTCCATACGTACGCGGATTGTCGGCTCCCCCCTCGAGTCGAGCACCTGATAGGCTTTAATCGAGGCAATCTGCATCTTAGCTAGAATTATACCATAAGGGGTTTGTAATTGAGGCCTACTTTGTGGCCAAGGAATTGCCCCGGCACCATTGCGCGGGGCAGAGTAAAAATTATGTGAGATGAATGGCTACTACTGTAGCGGGCAGGTGAGCGACATCGATGCGAGTAGGGTCACAGGCGAGCTTGATTGGCTTAGTGCAGCCCTGGCGACTACAGCCTGAGTTAAGGCAGGCATTGAGCACTGCCTCCATGTGCTTCTGGGGAGGCATCTGCGGCTTTGGCTGATTGCGGTGCAGCTCGATGTGGTCGTCTACCGGCGTGATGATTCGCTGGCAGGGCAGCTCTCGGAATTGCTTGGCGATGGGGTCGTCGAGAAATGCACTTCTTGGGTAATGAACGTGGTGCACGTTCAGGTCGAGTCCCAAAAGCTGTATCAGCTTTCTCCGGGTAGCCTTCACACTGAGTCGGGCATGACAGCGTCGCTTGCGCTTGGACAAGGTACGCCTCCTGGTTGTGTTAGGGGGTATTACTTTTATGCTATCTCGAAGTTATGGGTTGTGGCAAGTATAATAAAGCTTATGCCAGATAAAAAACCACTTTTACAATTCCCTAAAAACTTTCTGTGGGGTGCGGCTACGAGTTCACACCAGGTTGAGGGGCACCAGAATAATAACTGGACAGAGTGGGAAAAAATTTACGCTGATGATTTGGCGCGGGGTTCCAAAAAGGCTTTTGATACTCCAGCAGTGCATTGGTATCGCATCAAAGAAGAGGCGATGTCGCCAGAGAATTATATTTCTGGGCGCGGCGTAGATCACTATAACCGATACGAAGAAGATTTTGATATCGCTCGATCACTGCATCATAACGCACACCGATTTTCTTTAGAGTGGAGTCGTATCGAGCCGGAGCGAGGTGTGTTTGACGAAGCCGCGATTGAGCATTATCGGCAGGTCATAATGGCGTTGCATCGACGTGGCATTGAGCCATTACTGACGTTGTGGCACTTCACGCTTCCTAAGTGGGTAGAAGATCGTGGTGGTTTTACGAATCCGGCAACGATAGCCGATTTTGAGCGTTACGCCGAACGGATGGCTCAGGAGTTTGGCCATGATGTGAAGTATTGGTGCACCATGAACGAGCCCGAGGTATTTGCGAGCTTTTCGTATTGGCTGGGGTTTTGGCCACCACAGCAGAAGAATATTGGCGTTGCTTTTGCTGCCTATACATCGCTGATGCCGCGAGCTCACATAAAGGCCTACAAGGCGATTAAAAAACATGCTCCAGCGGCTCAAGTTGGCATATCAAAGAATATGATGTGGTATGCCGCGGATGGTCGCTTATTTACGCCAGTGCTTGCCAAGCTACAAAACTGGTTTGGGAATTATTATTTTTTAGATCAAATTAAAAACCACCAGGATTATATTGGGTTAAATTATTACTTTAAGTTTGTCTTGCGAGTATTTCGGTGGCAAATATCTGAACAGAACCCTTCAGATATGGGATGGGGGCTACACCCTGAGGGGTTGCAGGTGTTGCTTAAGATGATTAGTAAGCGCTATAAGAATATGCCGGTGATTATTACTGAATGTGGGTTAGCCGACGGGCAAGACGAAAGTCGAGCTTGGTATGTGAAAGAGTTATTGCGTAATGTGCATGAGGCAATGCAGGCTGGCGTGAACGTGCAAGGCTTTATGTATTGGGCACTCCTAGATAACTTCGAGTGGGATAAGGGTTTTTGGCCAAAGTTTGGTTTAGTGGCAGTAGATCGTAAGACGATGAAACGTACGGTGCGACCGAGTGCTAAAGTGTATGGTGAGATTATGCGCCGTGGTGGGCTTGATTAAAAAAATTACCCCGGCAAACTGCATGACGCAGCCTGCCGGGGCTCATAACCCCTGGACAACCCAGCAGCCCAGGGATCAGATCATGGTGACGGGTGGTTCAGATTGAGCCGCTTCCGGTCGCTCGATGTACTGGCTGTCGCCTGCATCATCCGAGGTGGCCGGGGCACTGTCACAGCTGGTGTAATCTGGTGCCCAATCGATGATGGCTTCTCCCAAGCCTGACGTCTCCGTGACGAAGACGTAGGTGACGGGATCGTTCCGGATGAGTGTGAGGGAGAGCATTCCCTGGGCGGGAACGACATCCTCATACTGATCGAAGCCAGTCGTGGCTTCGACCTGAATCGAGACGACTGCATCGGCTGTGCTGTTGTTGGACAGCACCAACTCGACGGCGCAGTCCTCGTTGAGGAAGCGCATGCCCACCAGTGGGCCCGCGGCCAGGGTTGGCGTTGGTTCGGGAGTGGGGTCGATCACGATGTCGGGGTCGGCCGCGATGGTGGCGCGGTCGCGCGTCGTGGTCTGGGGCGCTTCGGTGCGCTCCACGCCGTTGATGCGGCTGGCCACGAAGACCAATGCTACCAGTGCGACGAGTGAGACGATGAGCATCGCGACAGCGACTCGATTGCTCTTGGGGCTTCCCATGAGGACTCCTGGGTGGTTGTGGGGTACGCTCCGTTTGGAGATAACCACAATCATAGCATAACTTGTATAAAAAGTCAATATATCTGACGAGTATCTCTTGAAGAAAGCCAGCAAATCTGGTAAGATATCTGAGTTTTCAAGCCTTGGCCCCATCGTCTAACGGTTAGGACACCAGATTTTCAATCTGGTAATCGGAGTTCGATTCTCCGTGGGGTCACCATAAGAGATTTTTCCATGTGTGCGAGCGTAAAAATTGGATTCACCCCTGTAAAATGGGGTGTTTTTGTGTTTCCATAATCTAAATCTGCATAGGTAGGTAATTGATTGAACAAGGCACCGAATAACTGGGCTTGTCGGTGCGGATTTTGTTGATGTAAAAGTAGTGAGTCCAGGTTTTCCAGGAAGTAACGTACTCGTGCCAGCACACGCTCTATATTAATTGGTTTTTTTGCTTTCATCCGGCTTTTCTCCTTTTCTAACTTATTAATCTGCTGGTGTATCTGCTCAATCTCGTTTTCTAGGTACGCAATGGCCGTGGGGTTAGATAACAGCATGATCTTGCTTAGAGTTGCCCCGGCTTCACCTTTAAGGCTCTGGATGCGCTTTTCGATTACTCGTTCGTTGTCTCCAGATAAACCCTGTCGCCGATTGAATTCCTGACGTACAACTTCTATAAGGAGATCAACCTGATCTTGGTTAACTTTGACTCTGCTAATAAACTCAGTAATTTTCTCATCCATATCGTTTTTAGAGACACGGAAGTAGTGCCCCTTATTGCTGCAATGGTAGGCAGGATAGCGTTTACCATTCCTGCCACGACTAGAACTACCCAAGAGCGAGCCAGAGCACTCAGGACATAGTACAAACTTCTTATAAGGGAACATCGGATTGTTTATATTCTTTTCAACTAAATGTTTTTTGGGTGCTTGTCGTTGGATTTCATACTCACCATCGGTTTCATTAAAGGCTATGTATTTCTTACCCCGATTTGCTCTGTTAAATAAATCAATGGTTATTAGGCCCTCAAAAGCACACTTTATTGGTTGGTAGTTCGTCCATTTTTCAACATTAATACCGGCATAAATAGTGTTAGCGATGATCTTTTGCATCCGTTTGACCGTCAGCGGTTTACCACCTTTCTTGGCCATGACTTTGCTGAGATCATCTTTATTGCGGATGTAATGTACGCGGGTCTGATAGCCTGCATTGTTAAGTTTCTCAACAATTTCCGGGTCACTTAACAGCCCTTCAGCTCGCAGCTCAAATATCTGGCGTATAAATACAGCTTCTTCCTTACGTGGTTTTAAAATGGTGCGTTTACCTTGATTCGTATCGACTTTCTCGCTCTGGTAGCCAAAAGGTGGTTGGCGCATCCAGTAACCATTTTGGGTGTAGCGGATTTCGGCACCAATCATACGGCTCATAATATCACGCAGTTCATCCTTAGATCGTTCAGCCTCCAGAATCTCAGATTTCTTACTCGGGCTATACACGCTCCACTTATATTTAAAGCCTAGGTGATCGAGCGTGTTGACCTGTTGAGAACTAATAACACCATAAATATCAATAAGCTGAACGCTACTGGATTCAAGCTGAGACTTGAGCATGTCATAGCTCAGCGACCCGCCACGGGTAAACCTATCGATTGACTTAATAATAAACAGGTCAACATTGTTCTTTGGGTTGGTGCAGTAATCCACGGCTTCCTGCATCGGCTGCTGTTCTTTACTGGCTGATTCCATAAATACAAAGAACTTTTTAATAGCAATGCCTTTATTCTCGGCAAAGCGCTCTATTTGCTCTTTTTGGGCTTCAGGTGAGTCACCCTCAGTACCTTGTTTGGTCGTCGATACCCGAATGGCAGCAACGGCATTTTTGCCTACAAGGTCTGGTTGCATGGTCTTGCTTTCCTGCCATTTATTTCTTCATCAATGATTTCTAGTAGCAGGGCAGCAATATATTCAAGCCGCTCTTTTTCATCTGCTTGAACTATTTTTGGCAGTTTAGAAATGTTTTTTGATCCGGTAGGTCTGCTCATTTTTACCCTCATTAGCTTACCTTATAGGGATAATTATAGTACACTAATAGGGATAGTTTCAAGCATCTATTGTTGTAATTTATTCTAATTCCGAAATTAGAAATTTATGCTATAATTGTATCTGTAAAACTCTATAATTTTACTTTTCTCTTTTATACTATCGTATACATTATGCTAAGAAAACTGAACGACAAACAACAAGACACGCTCATAGCTATTCTTCGCTTTCGTTATGTTACTGCAGATAATCTTGCGTTACACAGAAACATTACTCATAATTCGGCCTATAGTGCATTAGAGATACTACATAAAGCTGGTTATCTCGGAAAAATCTATGATAAGAGCTATAGACTAATGAATAAGTCAGCACGTTATTACTTGACTAGGCAAGCGGTGGATCACTTAAAGACTATAGTTGAGCCTGAACAGCCAGAGGCGATCTGGAAAAGCCGTTTGCGTGATGGTAATCGTTCAACTGAGTTTGTTGACCAACAAGTAGCCATACATGCTACCTATAATGTCTTACAGGAGCATCTAGGCAATTCTGTTAGCATAGAGACTGCATTAGAGCTGTACGGCACGGAAGGCATCATTAAACCGCTGCCTGGACTACTTGTTACGCCCGAAGGAGGCAATCATTATTTTGTCGAGCTAGCCGATAACCAACATCTCTTCTTAGTCAGAAAGCGAATACGCAACTATATCCAAAACTATGACAACCAAGAGTGGGAGTGGGAAAACTACCCCGATGTATATATCGTACGTACTAGCTCGGCTAGTGATCGGACAAGATTGAGAAAATACGTGGCTGAAAAGATGGATGAAGCATATTTGGATGACAATGATTTTAAATTCCTCGTAGTCAACAATATCCAGCAAGCAATTAGTACTGGATGAGCCTTTTAAAGCCATGCCCAGGGCTCTATGTGCTATTCGTGCAGACTCTTAATATTCTTCAATTTTTCTATCTCTTCTTCATACCATCGTATGAACATACATCTTAGCCCGTCGTGCTGACCTGCTAAATATGTGATTGTCGTTTTGCCCTCAGCTTTCGCTGCGATCTCAATTTTTGCCATGAACTCGCCGAGCTCAGCTTGACGCTGCTTGCTTATCTTTTTCATAACCGTAACCTTTCAGTAATTAATTTAGAATGGTAAGACCTTGGAAGATTTAACGCCCAAAGCCTCTAAAATAGTTTCGAGTGCCCATATACGCAGAATGGGTTCCCCGCGCTCAACACCATCTAAGTACGAGCTATCTATCTCTGCTTTCTTGGCCAGTTTTGTTAATGACCAACCCTTACGCAGGCGAACTTCTTTAATTCGTTCACCAATATTTTGAGTAGTTACGGAAAAACTGAAGAGATCGATTTCGTCATAGAGGTATGATTTATACTTCCAGTCTCGCTTATGGTAGCTAGCTACTCGTATCAAGTCGTCAACAAACGGCTCAATCGCCTTATCATATGACAGCTCAGGTCGTGAGTGCCACAGCTCTCTATCAAAATGGAGCGCGATTACACTTTTAAATTGTTGTTTGAGTTTAGCATTTTTCATAGCTAAAACCTCCTTCGTTTAGTTAATACTGCCCACCTACTGATAACTATAATGAAATGAGGTAGTAGCATGCTGCGTGGACAGGCTGGACCAGAACAATTATGCAGACACTTGAAACTTTATATAGTTTGTGATAACATTATAAAGTTATGACAATCAAGCAACGACTGACAAAAATTCAGCAAGCGTCCGGCTGGTCGCAAGAACAGCTAGCAACTCAGCTTGGGGTGAGCTTTGCAACGCTCAATGCCTGGATCAACGAACGGGCAGTACCACGAGTAAAGGCTCAGCAGAATATTGAGCGGCTCTACCTGGATATTGTCGGTGTTGACGCAGTTGATGAACAAACCCTTACTGAAGCAAAGCAGATTGCACTTAAACGTAAAACCAGCACCCAGGCGATTGCTAAAAACCAAGACCAACTCAACGCACTGACCCTCCATTTGACGTACCACACCAATACTATTGAGGGTAGTACTATGACCCTGTCTGATGTTGAAGAAGTGCTATTTGAACATAAAGTATTAGCTAATCGTACTGCCATAGAGCAAGCTGAAGCACGCAACCACCAAGCCACGCTCTATTGGCTACTTGAGGAGCTTACCGATAAGAAAAAAGACTTTGTGATAGACGAGCAGCTTATCTTGGGTATTCACCTCCGCCTCATGAACGGCATTATGAGTGGCGCTGGCCAGTATCGTACCCACTCAGTCCGCATTATGGGCACTACTGTACCACTCGTAAACTGGCAGAAAATACCTGAGCAAATTGCACAGCTCGTGCGAGATATCGCCAAACTATCAGATGATATCATTGCAGATATTGCCAAAACCCATGCGACGTTCGAGCAGATCCATCCTTTTGCCGACGGCAATGGACGTACCGGACGCCTCATCATGCTTGCCCAAGCCCTGCAAGCCGGACTGTTACCACCACTGGTAGTCAAGGAGCGAAAATACGCCTACTACAAGTACCTGGAACAGGCACAGACCAAGCAGGATTACCAGCCATTAGAATTTTTCGTTACTCAGAGCATGCAGTTTACAAGCGAGCTTTTTAAAAAACAAACATGAGTGTCTTTTGCCATAATTACTCATTAGAAGAGGCTTACAGCTTCTTGCGAGTGGGCATTGAGCCTCTTTGTATACATAACTTCCGGACTAAATAACATATCCAGTTCGTAGTTTTGCATTTCAAACCAGATAGTATAAGATATACATAAGTAGTATAAATAAGAAGATCTGAAACAGATAAATATGAATACAGCCAACCTAACCAGCTATAGCTTAACTGAATCTATTGCTTCAACCAGTTCATGGCGCGAAGCGCCATCTCTCTCTCTCTCTCTCTCTCTGGCGCACCAATTTCCCAGTAGCCTAGATTTCGTCACCCACGCTTTTTCCAGCAACCGTCACCGCGATAGGACGGCTTTTTTAATTTCCCAAAGAAACACCAACCACTAATAAAGGAGACAAACAGTAACCTATCATGGACACCCAATCACTCACTCAAACAATCAATATCCTGGTTGGCGGCGACGGACTGGCTAACACTGGAACCTCAATCATACCACCCCTCGTCATTGGTCTGGTTCTCCTCATCTCTGCCAGCCTCATCTACGTTATCTCCAGACGTTCTCACAAGCTTAACTTCCGGGTCTGGAGTATCTTCCTCCTACTTGCAATCTTTGGCACCAGTCTCTCATTCAATCTCTCACACGTCTCAGCAGCCCCAACCCTCTCCCTCGGTGCCAACCAAAACGAACTCACCGTCACGGTTCCTGAAGGTGGTGGCACCGCCAGTACTACGACTACTCTCACCACTAGCACTACCAACCCAACTGGCTATACCCTAACAGCCAGCCTAACAGAACCAGAACCAGGTATTGCCATCAAGCTCAAAGGGGGTAATGTCACCAATAGTATAGCGCTTAACGCGGGTGACAGCCCACTAACTCTCAAAACAACCAACAGTGCTAGTTCTAACGACACCACAGAAGTAATCCTCGACTTCACGATTGACGGCAGTGTTACACCAGGCAAGAAGAACCTCAAGCTAAGCTACGCCATCACCGACAACAACGATGAAGGCGGAGAGGAAGGTCCAACCACCATGCAAACCTTCACCCCCAGCGACTGTAACAACCTAGATATCTATGATGGTACCAATGAAGAAGCTATCCTCACCCTCAATGATCCACGAGGAGAAGGTCAAGACTACCGCATCGCTAAACTAGCCGACAACCAATGTTGGATGCTCGACAACCTCAAGCTCGGTAGCACAGAAGACACCCTTACCCTCACCCCAAGCGATAGTAACGTAGCCAGTAACTTCACCCTCCCTCAAGTTACCACCACTGGTACTCCAGACTATGACAACCCTGGTGTCTATGGTCCAGTGCCAGGCGATACCGGCGCAAACGCTACTAACTATGGCTATCTCTACAACTGGAGTGCAGCCACAGCTGGAGAGAGTAGAACCTCTCACGACGAAACATCAGGTAATGCTCCCTACAGTGTTTGTCCGGCTAATTGGAGACTACCAACTATTGACTTTGATGTTGTTCCCTCCGATGAGTTCAGCTTGCGAGTCTCAACTGACGGTAATTACTCAACCGGCGGTACCTGGAGCATAGAAATAACCGCTCCCATCACTGCGACAGTTGGACCGTTTGCTTACGACGTCGATGGTGACACAGTCGCAGCAGCGCTAGGGGCAGCCGTTGGTGAAACGGTCACCACTAACAATTCCGGTATAGTTGAGCAAAGCTCTCAGACTGACTTCTCTTGGGACTCGCTTGATGACACCTGGGAAATAGCACTTGATCTGACTGATCTAGAACAAGAAAACGGCCCAGGCCTGTATGATGCCCAAGTAATATCTGGTGACCCCGACTATAACGTGTATGGTGACTTCCCAGACCTTGACCGTGCCTTTGGCGGTAACGGCATGTATTCAGGTAATAGTGAACCAAACATCGCCAAATGGCAACTAAACGGTCCCTTTAAAGGTGTCTTTGCTGGC
>JAUPVH010000018.1 GCA_030917125.1 Patescibacteria group bacterium
GGAGCTTCTTCTTTGCTCTGGGAGGGGTATACCTTTGTGAAGCCATCAAAAACCAGCACTCGCCCACTGGCGCGCAAGAGAGCATTAGTTTGCTTTGCTTGAATATTGATTTTCGTTTGTTCAAACTCAGCTAATGCCATTTGCGAGGCCAGTGTTCGTTGCCAGACGAGGTTATAGAGTTTTGTCTCGTCTCCCCCAAGATCAGGTATGGTGTGTGGTTCACGCTCGGGATTTGTGGGGCGAATCGCTTCGTGAGCTTCTTGAGCGCCACGTGACTTAGTTTTGTGGACTCGAGGTTTTGCGAGTCCATACTGTTTACCAAGTGAAGTTGTGATGTAGTGCGAAATACTGGCCAGGGCTTGGTCTGAGAGTGTCACTGAGTCGGTACGCATATAAGAGATGAGGCCCGCTTCATACAGCGATTGAGCAGCCCGCATCGTGCGTCGGGCACCAAAACCGAGTCGACGATAAGCATCTTGCTGGAGTGTACTGGTTGTGAATGGTGCTGGCGGTGTGCGGCGTAGCGGTTTCTTTTCAACTTCCAATATCGTAAAAGTATCAGATTTGAGCTGGTCCACAATTGCGTGGGTGTCTTTGGCGTTGTCGAGTGCAATCTTTTCTTCATTCACGCTGATGAGATTGGCGCTGAGTTCGCCGTTTTTTGCTCCGAGTTGGGCTTCGATTGACCAGTATTCTTCTGAATTGAAAGCCTGAATTTCTTTTTCGCGGTCAGTAATAAACTTCAGGGCCACACTCTGTACGCGCCCAGCTGAGAGGCCGTAACGGACTTTTTTCCAGAGTACTGGCGATAATGAATAACCGACGAGTCGGTCAAGCACACGACGGGCTTGTTGGGCATCTACGAGGTGCTGATTGATTTCCCGGGGATGAGCTACGGCATCTTCGAGGGCTGATTTAGTAATTTCAGAGAAGGTAATCCGCTTCATCTCTTGGTTGCTGTTGGGTTCTAGAATTGAAGCTAGATGCCACGCAATAGCCTCTCCTTCGCGGTCAAGGTCGGTTGCGAGCAGGATAGTATCGGCGCCTTTGGTGGCATTCTTGAGCGTTTTAATGCGCGCTGCACTCCCTCGTGGAACCATGTATTGGGGTTCAAAATCATGCTCAACATCAATGCCGAGTTTTGATTTTGGCAAATCTCGCACGTGACCGTAGCTGGCCACGACTTTATAGCCCTTGCCGAGGTAAGACTCAATCGTCTTGCCCTTAGCGGGGCTTTCTACTATAAGTACAGTTTTTTTAGTTGAAGATTTGGCCATAAATATTGGTTACGTTTGTATTACGTAGCTCGCCGATTGTACGGGGCGAGCATTGGACTTGTCAAATCTCAAGTAGGCCAATCCACGAGTTCCCGCCCGCCGAACGCACATAGTTTTGCGTCTCTAAAATGGTAAGTGTACTCAAGAGGGTTGGAATTGCAATGCCTGAGGCCTTTGAGAGGTCCTCGGTGGTACTTGGTCCAGCGTGCAGAATCGAGAGTACTTGCTTTGCACTCTGACTTAATTCTGTTGTAGACATCATCTTTCCAACTGAATTGTTTTGGCTGATCTCCAGGATTGAATATATATCAGCAGCTGATGTAATCGGGCTTGCCCCGGCTTTGAGTAGATTATTCGGCCCCGCCGAACGCGCACTCGTAATGGGTCCAGGCACTGCAAGAACGTGTCGATTTTCATCGAGTGCCAGCTGGGCGGTGATGAGAGATCCCGATTTTGCATCTGCCTCTGGAACAATTGTCGCCTCACTGATTCCGGCAATGATTCGGTTGCGGGCTGGAAAGTGGTGCTTTAGCGGGGGTGCTGTTGCTTCGTATTCACTGATAAGCGCGCCACCGGAGCGCACTATCTCTCGAGCGAGTGCGCGATGAGCAGTTGGATAGATATTTTCAAGTCCAGAGCCCAGAACTGCGACAGTCTTGCCGCCCGCCTCGAGGGTGGCTTGGTGCACAATGCTGTCGATGCCATACGCCAACCCACTAACAACGCATATTCCCGACCGAGCAAGATCGGCGGCAATCTTATATGCCACCATTTCTCCGTAGGGCGTGGGTTTTCTTGAGCCAACGATTGCCACCATAGGAAGCGCTGGGATGTCACCTAGAACATGAATGTGGCGAGGTGGATTATAGATACTTTTTAGGGCAGTCGGATAGCCCTTGTCTGAAAGTTGTATTACTTGCATAGTAGTTGTGCTTGCATTATCTGGCATATATTCTGTAAACTTAAATTCCTCTGACAAAAGGTATTGACAAATATCTAGTAAAGTGATACTATACGTCAGTACCTCAGCAACTTACCTTCTACTTGGAAGCGAGCAATCTGCTAATTGCGGGGCCATATCCTAAAACTCACCCTCCTTTAGGTTCAACCGCGTTAGCAGATTGCTCTCTTCCATAGTCACGGCTGTATAGAATATTTAGTGACGGCCGCAAAATCCTTTATGGTGATATGGAAGGGGTAATTGAAAAGTCCACATTGGTTTTTTACTGGTGTGGTCTTTTCATTTTTGCTGCTTTTTTGATGCTAGCACACGATACGAACAAAAAGCGAGCATGACTGTGTTCGTATCTGTCAGGAATACTGGATGCTATATTTTAAAATGTTCTATGAGTTGGTCATTTGCCCGGTCAATCTGCTCGTTCAGTACAGATTTTTCGAAAGCATTGAACTCTTGCAAGACAAACTTATCAAGTGGCATATGGTGCATGGCGGTGGTCCCGATGCCAAAGCGAAGGCGCGTAAAGCTTTTGCCCAGATGATGAGCAACTGAACGCACTCCATTATGGCTCGCACCCGTTCGGAACCCAGGAGTCCACCGAAGTTTTCCAAAAGCTAAATCACGATCGTCATACACCAAGCAAATATGGCTCTGGGGAATGTCGTAATAGTCAGCAAGGGCCCGCACTGCCCGACCCGATTCATTCATATAGGTAGTGGGTTTAACTGCGAAAACCTGAGGCGCTAGCTCAGCCACATCTGCACACCAGGCGGGTTTCTCGTGCCAGTTTGCCTGATGGCTCTTTGCAAGTGCTTCGACTATCAAGAATCCGATATTGTGGCGGGTGTAGGTATATTTTTTCCCAGGATTACCAAGTCCTACGATGAGCGCAGGTCGCGGTTTAGTCGTTTTCGAGTTTGTGTCCATACTTACTTTTAAAGATAAGCTTTATGGGCACACCTTGCAAATCAAACTTTTCTCGAAGCTTATTTTCGAGGTAACGGCGATAGCTAAAATGGATGGAATCCGGGTGGGTTCCATAGATCGTGATTTCGAGTGGAAGACTTCCGGTTTGCGTTGCGTAATTGAGTTTGGGGCGCAAATTTCCGGTTGCCGCAGGGGGCTGAGTGCTCATAGCGGCCTGCAGGGCATCATTGATGTCTTTGGTGCGTAGCTTCTGCTGAGTTTTTTCGCCCACTATGCATATTTGCTCGATAAGTTTATCGAGATTTTTTCCAGTTTGCGCTGAAATGAGCACATACGGTGCCCACCAGACAAACTCAAATTCACGCTGAAGGCGACGCTCTAGACGCATGCTTTGGCGATCTTCTCCAGTGAGTTCGTCGGACTTATTTACCGCCAGGACTAATCCCTTACCGGCTTCGCGAATAATGCCGGCAATGCGTTGGTCTTGCCCCGTGGCGGCCTCTGTGGCATCGACAACGAGAACACAGACATCAGCGCTATCTACTACTTGGCGGGTACGTGCTAGCGAAAAGTATTCGATGTCGCGTCCAATCTTTCCGGGCTTGCGGAGGCCAGCAGTATCGGTAATGAGTAGCTGCTGTCCATCTTGGGTGATAGTAATGTTCACTGGATCTCTGGTGGTGCCAGCAATCTCAGACACAATTGCCGCCTCTTCCCCACCCAATTTATTAATGATGCTCGATTTACCGACGTTTGGTCGTCCTAAAATGGCTATCTTAAGATGTGGCACGAGCTGTGTTTGGGTGGTAGTTGTGGGCAGACTTTTTGCCGCTAGTGCTTTGAGCTCCTCAATCCCCTCTCCGTGGTGAGCTGAAACGTGCAGCGTATTTTCAATTCCTAGAGCTTTAAAGTGGCTGGTGTCAGTTGGTAGCTTATCTGATTTATTGAGCAATAAAAACGTTGGTTTATTGAGAGACCGAATTGTGCGCGCGAGTTTTTTCTCGGACTCGGTGATATGGCTTTGGGTACTATCGATCACAAACAGGATCACATCAGCGGTTTTGAGAGAGGCTGCCAGCTGTTCTTGAGCGGCTTGAGTCAAAGTGTCTTTGGTATTCCCAAAACCAGGTGTATCTTGCAGATATGCCAAGCGGCCTTCCCACTCGACAATATGGCGCGTGATGTCGCGAGTGGTGTGACTTTGGTCATGGATGATTGTGGCGCGGCTCCCTAAAAGACGGTTCACCAAACTCGACTTACCTACATTTGGTACGCCGACAAGTGCGATTACGGGAATTTGGGTGGATTTACTCATAATTTAAACTGAACGCCAAGTTTATCATACTTCTTGATTCTTCGAAACGGTCAGTGCTTCCTAAGACCACGGTAATCACCTCACGGTTCTCTCGTTCGGATAACGTTACGAGACATTCGCCGGCCGCCTGCGTGTAGCCGGTTTTGACACCTCGAACACTGGGGCCATTAAGTAAGAGTTCATTGGTGGTGTTGAGTGGATATTTGCGTCCTTTCTCCGATGTGATTGTCGTATTCTTGGTTTTGACGGTTTCGCGGAAGAAATCATTCTCGAGCAAGTAGTGTGTGAGGAGCGCGATATCTCTGGCGGTTGAGACGTGGCCAATTGTGTCGAGGCCGGTCGGGTTTTCAAAGTTAGTATTATCCATAACAAGCTCGCGGGCGGTATCGTTCATTTTAGCAACAAAGTCATTGACTGATCCGCTGTGCCATACGGCGAGCGTGATGGCCGCATCATTGGCGGATGGAATGAGTGCCGCCTGCACAAGTTGACGTGCCGTCATTTTGTCACCAGGGATCAGATTTAGTACAACTGAACCGCCACTTTGCACAGTAGAGATTTCCTTTGGGATGGTAACCAGTTCGTCTAGATTTTTATCCTTCACTATTAAATAGACCGTCATGAGTTTGGTGAGACTGGCGATTGGTCTTTTCTCATCTGGGGATTTTTCGTATATCGGGTTGCGGGTGCGAGCATCTTCGATATAGGCCGATACGGCTGGGGTTGAGTAATCTGCGGGAGCTTGCTCGGTGGTGATTGGGGCATAATCTCCAGTCTGTACGGGTTTTGTAGCCTCGCTGGCAGTAAATGGCAATAGGCCAAACAGCGCAATACTCATCGACATCAGTCCGACAGATATTTCTTTCATCGCTCGTCCTCTTGGATAGTGATTTCCTCCCAAGCACCGGGCGTGAGCTCACCCAATGTGTAGGGGCCATGTTGTAGACGCACCAGTCGTGTTACTGTGTGGCCGAGCGCTTCCATGCTCCGACGAATTTGACGATTACGACCCTCTTCTAGAGTTATAAGCACGCGTCGTTCACCATCGCGCTCAGCAGCTACAGCGCGACTTATACCGTCTTCTAGTTCGATGCCGTGAACGAGTAGGTCGAGATCGTTGTCGCTGAGTGCTTGCTTGGTGGTTACTTGATAAATGCGCCGTACGCCAAAAGACGGGTGCATAAGTTGATGCGCGAGGGCCCCGTCATTTGTGAGGAGAATGAGCCCCTCACTATCGCGATCAAGGCGCCCCACAATAATATCGTGGTGCCATCCGAGTGGCAGGAAATCAAAGAGTATTTTGTTGCTCTTCCCTTGCCGAACGTGGGAAGAAATCACTTCTCGCGGTTTGTAAAAAGCGGTTAAGCGAGGCGCTTCGGCAGTTATTCGCAAGCTTTCTCCATCGAGGGTGATGTCATCTTTTACAAGAGCCTGCTCTCCGGCTTCGGCAACGTGGCCATTACGGATTACCCTTCCCGAGTTAATAAGCTCGTCTGCCTTACGTCGAGATGCCGCCGCCCCGGCTAGCACCAGCCACTTATTGAGTCGCATGCGAGCCTGCTTTCTTTGATCGAGGCTTAGGTGGTAGCTCAGATTTTCCAGTTATACCCAGGCTTCGCCAAGCAAAGCTTGTGAGTTCATAGCTGATTGATTCCTCAGTATTGCTCGTCTTACTTTGCGAGACTAGATCTCGACTTAAGAGCGCGCGCAATGAGTTATCGCTAGGAGTACCGCGAATTTCATCGATCAGGTTTTTTGTGCAGGGCCCTTCGTAGGCAATGATAGTGAGAACTTCTAGGCTCGATTGCGATAGTGTTGGCGCTACCTCTTTAGTAAATACTGTTATCTTCTCTCGTAGCTGTGGTGCAACTGCAAGTTCGTAACCAGTACTACTTTCTATGAGAGTAATCCCTCGATCTTGTAAGACCTTCTTGAGCTGGGAAAGCGCTGCATGAGTATCTTCGGCTGAGATCTCCAGTTTTTTAGCAAGTTCACTCGCACTCACTGGTGAAGTGCTGACAAACAGGGTGGCTTCAACGAGCCCAACAAGATTAGCTGGCTTGGACATAGGCTTCTTCCTGTTCAAAAATGAGCTTCA
>JAUPVH010000019.1 GCA_030917125.1 Patescibacteria group bacterium
GTTAAAATAGTCTGCCAATGCGGATTGTCTGGTTGTCTGGTTTGAATGACTACTTCACCGATTCTGTCTCCGCGACCGGCTCGGCCGGCTGCCTGCATAATGAGGCCGACGCCACGTTCGCGACTTTGAAAGTCATCTCCGAATAACAGCTCGTCTCCGGCTACTATCCCTACGAGTGTGACCCGAGGAAAATCGAGACCCTTGGCAATCATTTGAGTTCCGACTAGCATGTCGATTTCGCCGCTTTCAGCATCGGCGAGGATTGTGTCTAAGGATACTTTTCGAGCTTCGTCACGGTCTATGCGAGCGATGTTGGCGTGCGGAAAGTGTTTTTGGAGCTCTTCGACTAATTGTTTGGTTCCGAACCCGTGGTAGCGTAGGTTATTACTGCGACAGTTAGGGCAGATGCTTGGTGGAAACTCGGTGTAGTTACAGATATGACAGTGCAGACGACCCTCGTCAGCGTGGAACACGAGGCTGGTGTCGCAACGGGGGCAGTTCTGAGTATGTCCGCAGTCATCGCAGGTAAGTCGACGGGCCGAGCCGCGTTTATTATGGAGGAGGAGAGATTGCTCGCCGCGTTCCAGACGCAGCTGTATGGCGTTTGTGAGTTCGGGTGTGAGCGGAGTGTGGACGCCCTTTTGGTCGACGGTACGCACAGTGGGGAGCTCGCGGTTTTCATGCCGTTCATTGAGGCTTGTGAGGTGCAAGCGGCCGAGCTGGGCAAGACGCATCGTGACGATGTCATGCGTGGCACTCCCTAAGACGAGCTTTGCGCCAGTTAACTGAGCGAGTTTGGCTGCGACCTCTCGAGCCTGGTAGCGCGGTGCATTCTCTTGTTTGTAGCTGGTGTCGTGAGCTTCATCGACAACAATCAGGCCAAGATTATGGATTGGTAGAAACAAACTCGAGCGGGGCCCCAGATAGAGTCGGCTGGTGTCGGTTTTTAAGCAGTCTAGCCAGATATTACGTCGTTGAGCCGCCGTGAGCGCTGAGTGTGAAAGTGAAAGGGAGGCGCGAAAAAGCCGATCCAGTCGCTTTTCAAGTTGTTGAGTCAAAAATATTTCAGGCGATAAATACAGAACTGACTTATTTTGACTCAAATAGTAGCTGATAAGTTTTTCATAAATATGTGTCTTACCAGAGCCGGTAATACCACTTAGGAGCACTGGTTGTTGGGTACTCAATATGTCATCGTAGACTGTTTGTTGTGCCTTCGAGAGTGTGATTGAATCGGATGTATTTTGTTTTTCTGACGGAGGAGGTTCTGTTTTGCGGCGCTTTGCCGTCAGTCCGCTTGGAAGTATGGCCCCCCAGGTGGCGTGCGAGGACGCGGCATAGTAATTTTTAACCCATCCAGCGAGCTCGAGGAGATGTTTTGGTAAAACGAGATCTGTCAGGCAGGTTTTGATGGGCTTAATTTTGGCTTTTAAGGCGGTTGATGGTTTTGCGCTGTCAACCACTACTCCAAGGCTGGTGCGGCGACCAAATGAAACTTGCACGATTTGACCGTTTGGCAGAGGTTCCAGAGAAGTGTGAGAATAGGTGAAGGTTCGCGGTGCAAGCTGTGCATAGACCACGACATCAATCTCGTAATAACGGGTTTGTTCTTCCATCTTCTTTCTAGTTTACACCTTTATCCTGGTTGCAGCTCGTACGACGCCCAGGTATGATAGGGAGAGTAGCGTGGTGGCGAGCTCATCACACGAAATACAAGAGTATGGATAAAAAATTACGTCGTAGATTATATTTAGTGATTATTGCCGTTGTGCTAGCGGTGATTTTGATTTTACCCCGAGAAGACCGCGTACTTCGGGCGATTGGCATTAATGCCGGCACTCCTCAGGTGAAGCTCGGTCTAGACCTCTTGGGAGGCACGAGCCTTACGTATGAGGCACAACTGGGTGAGACATCAGCCGAGGACCGCACAAAGGCGATGGACGGGGTGATTAACGTTATCACGAAGCGCGTGAACCCAACCGGTACGAGTGAAGTAGTAGTGCAGCAGTCCGGCGATAATCGTGTGGTTGTGCAATTGCCGGGCGTTACCGATTCTAAAGCTGCCGCCGATCAGATAGGTCGTACCGCTACTTTGAGTTTTTATAAGGTAGATCCGGCGAGCGAGGCACCGATTGCGACAGAACTTTCGGGTAAGGACCTAGAGAATGCCACCGCCCAGATAGATCCACAAACTGGTCAGCCGGTTATTCTTTTTCAGATGCAGGGTGGTGAAGCTACGGATAAATTTGCGAAACTCACGCGTGAAATCAATGAAACCGATGGCGCCCGTTTAGCAATCGTGCTTGATAACGAAGTACTTTTTAATGGTTCAGTTTCGACGCCAATCACCGATGGGCGCGGTCAAATGACTGGATTTGAGACGGTTCAGACCGCCCAGGAAACAGCCGTGCTCTTAAATGCCGGGGCACTGCCGGTTCCGGTTGACTTGGTGAGCCAACGGACTATCGGCGCTACCCTTGGTGCTGAGTCGATATCGCGCTCGATTATTGCCGGCATTATTGGTGTATTAGCTGTGGTGATCTTTATGGTGATGAGTTACCGCTGGGCAGGTGTGCTGGCGGCTGCGGCGCTTGTTTTGTATGTCATATTCAATATCTCTCTCTTCAAGCTTTCTAGTATTACGCCGTGGCCAATTGTACTTACCCTGGCTGGCATCGCAGGATTTGTGCTGTCTGTCGGTATGGCGGTGGATGCTAACATCCTCATCTTTGAACGCATGAAGGAAGAACTGCGTTCAGGAAAATCTGTGAAATCATCCCTAGATATCGGCTTTTCACGTGCCTGGAGTTCAATTCGCGACTCAAACACATCCACGCTGATTACCTGTTTGATTCTTTACAATTTTGGGGCGCCTGTTATTAAGGGATTTGCTGTAACCCTAGCTGTTGGTGTTGTGATTTCGATGCTCACGGCCATTTCGGTGTCACGCACTTTTTTGGGGCTGTTTGTACGCACGAAGTTTGGTCAGAACCCGCAGCGCTATAGTGGAGTTAAGCTTCCATTGCCAGAACCTAAGGTGCAGGAGAATAGTCGATGAATATTGTTGGACGACGTAAGCTTTGGTTTGCTATTTCGATTTTAGTAATCTTGCCGGGCATAATCGCTTTGGCACTTTGGGGACTTAAGCCAGGTATTGATTTTGCTGGTGGTCAGGTAATGGAAGTAGGTAAGACGAGCGAAGTAGAAAAAGTGAAGCCTGTGTTCGAGGCGGCTGGCGTGAAAGATATTACTGTGACAACCACTGGCTCCGGGACGGTATTGGTGCGCTATCGTGATGCAGAAGGAAAATCTTCGGCTGATACGAACGAGGAAATTAAGGCGGCCCTTGCTCAAATTGGTGCCGAGCAAGTGAGCTACGAGTCGGTTGGTCCAGCTGTCAGTCGAGATATTACGCGGAATGCAGTAATTTCAGTAGCACTCGCGGCTGTGGCGATTGTGATCTTCTTGGCAATTTCGTTCCGTAATGCGCCACCACCAGTCAGCCCCTGGAGCTTTGGTGTGACGGCTGTAATTGCGCTTTTGCATGATACGCTTGCTCTCTTGGGAATTTTTGCGATACTTGGCAAGCTTTACAACGTTGAGGTTGATGCGCTGTTTATTACGGCGGTTCTGACCACGATCGGGTTTTCGGTGCACGATACGATTGTGGTGTTTGATAGAATACGTGAAAATCTTAAGCGCTACACTCATTCATTTGAAATCATTGTAAATGACAGTATCGTAGAGACAATTGCTCGATCGCTTTCAACCAGTATTACCGTACTCTTCACTCTCTTAGCTCTCCTGATCTTTGGCGGTGAGTCAATTAGACTATTCGTACTCGCATTGTTGCTTGGGGTGCTGCTTGGGACTTACTCTTCAATCTTTAATGCGGCTCCGATGCTGGTGGTGTGGAATAACTACAAGTTAAAGCGTCAGGCCAAGAAAAAAGCTCGCCCGGTTCCGGTCAAGCAAAAGAAGGCTTAGTTCTTTAGATTGGGCCTAAGGGCTCTTTACGACATAGAGGCCATTCACAGCATCGGGATCCTGTTTGTTCTCCAGGCTAGCAGTGAGCGTGAATTTTGCTCCATCAGAGCTGTATCCATATTTAATAACTACACCACTTTCAGTATTGCTGAGAGGATCGGTTTTAATTTCGCGTAGAAACGGTGGATTTGAGCTAGTTAGAGCTGAAAGGACCGCGATATCATTACCGCTCGGGTAGGTGCCATTGGCCTTTTTGTAAGCGGCTAAGGCGATAGCGATCGTATTTAATGTGTCTTTACGCTCAGCATCACGCTTGGCTGATTCGGTGAGGTTAGTTGGGGTTGGGCTACTACTTTGCACTGTATTGCTACTGGTACTTGGAGCCGTACTTGTTTGAGGGGTTGGTTTTCGCAGGAGTGTGAATGCCAGAAAACTACCAATGCCCAGCAGGATAATAATAGTGACTGCAATGATAATATAGTTAGTTTTTGCTGTCGCAGATGCTTTTTGTGGACTTGCAGCCGCTGCGAGGAGGGCGTCGGCACGGGCTAAAGCAGCTTCGGACTGTGGAAGGGTACTTGTGGTGGGTGAAGATGAGTGTGGGTGATTGGGGGTATCATTGGTGGGCGCTGGTTTCGGTGGAGTGTGCAGGGGGGAGTGATATTCGGGTGTAGGATGAGCTACTTCCGTATTTGTATCTGCCATATTAATGAGATAGGGGCTGGGTCGGTGTGGTTCATGAACTTCAATAACATCCTCTTCCGCGGACTCAGTGGGCTGACTCGACCAGGCGACAGTAGTTGGTAAAGTAGCTGGGTTTTCACTATGCGGTGCGCCTGGAGCTGTTTCGGCGGCTTCTAGCGTGCTATCCGGTTCAATTGATGACTCGATTTCAGGTGTTTCGAGGGTTTGAAGTTGTCTTTCGAGCCTTCGTCGATATTGTGACGAGCTGTGGTGGTTGATGATCTGTGGTTTTTCACGAGGTTCTGGGGCTTGGGTATCAAAACTTTCGCGCAGAGGCTCTGCCTGAGGCTTAGTGGCCGACTCAGAGCTAAATAGTAGTGCGTCTAGACCCCGAGGAGCTTCGAGATTGCCTGGCATTGTGTGATCATCGTGCTGATGCGTGGAGCTATCTGAGCTTGTCTCATCGTGGTCTTGGACTGGCGCGTGATTATGGTGGCGTCGCTGTAAATAGCCACAATTAACACAGAGGTTACCTACCTCTGAGCTGGCTAGTTGCGAGTAGCATTGGGGGCAAGTTTGGTTCATCTCTTTAAAATAGGCCTCAGTACTTACAATGTATTGTACCAAAGAAACTTATGCTTAAGCTATTGTAAAAAATACTGTTGCAATTTACACTATGAATAGATACTGAAATCAACCAAAAAAATAATCTTAAAAAAGAAAGAAATAACGTTAGAAAAACAATGCTTCAATATTTCATTACATCAAAAACTCGACGAAAAATTATCACTGTTTTCTCTAAATACCCGGATTATCGCGTACATGTACGTGGGCTTGCAAAGCTGATACGTGAGGATCCGGGTAATGTTGCGCGTGAGCTCGAGCGCCTCCATCGCATTAAATATGTTTCGAGTGCAAAACAGGGGAATACGAAGTTGTATTGGGTAAATCAGGACTTTTCGATTTACAAGGAATTGCAGAGCATTGTATTAAAAACCACCAGGAAGACCAAATAAAATGATTAAAAAAAGTCAGTTAACGATCAAAAAAATTATGCGAGACTTGCGTCGCTACGAAGCGCAGTCGGGCATGAATCACGATGCTACGATGATTCGATCGGTGCGCTCATACCACTCTGAGCGGCCAATTGGGTTTCAATCGCGCTCGAGTCACTCCTACTTTGTTCGGTAGTATTACGGTATAATTACCTCCAGATGGAGGATCAGGACAAAATCCGCTGGCGTATACCCGAAGATACGGGTGTCGGAGTTACGAAGTTGGCAGAGACTATCGTGGCAGCTCGAGGCGTTGCCCCGCAAGATTTTTTTGATTTGGACTACGTGCGCTTAGCCGATCCTTTCTTGTTACAAGACATGGATAAGGCGATTGAGCATCTGCTTAAAGTGCGCGCTCGTAAGGGCAAGGTTGCGATCTATGGGGACTACGATATTGATGGACTTACCGCCACCGCTCTTTTACTTGATGCCTTAACAAGTTTTGGGTTTGATGTTATGAGCTATATACCCGATCGCTTTGAGGAGGGATATGGTTTACACGCTCCTGCTCTGCAACATCTTATTGATGCTGGAGTAGATACGGTTGTGACTGTCGACTGTGGGATTTCGGCTACGAGCGTCATTGAGGAAATGAGTGCATTGGGGCTGCATATAGTTGTGACCGACCATCACACCGTGCCGGAGGTAGAGCCGCAGGGGGCGGTGGCTTTAATCAATCCTCTTCGGGCTTTGAGTGATTACCCGGAGCGAGCGTTGGCTGGTGTGGGGGTGGCCTTTGCACTCGTCAGGGCATTGCAGACGCGGGACCCTCAGAGTATGCCGGTCGGTCAGGAAAAGTGGCTGTTAGATCTTGTGGCTTTGGGTACCATCTGTGATGTGGTGCCTCTGCAGGGTGAAAATCGTTTGCTCGCACAGTATGGACTCAAGGTAGCTCGCAAAAGTCGACGACCTGGCTTTCGGGCTCTGGCAGAGGTAAGCAAGGTGGAAATGAGTCGTTTGGTGGCTAGCGATTTTGGTTTTCGGTTTGGGCCACGGCTGAATGCTGCAGGTCGCTTGGAGCATGCCGCAACGGCTTTAGCGTTATTGACGAGCCAAGATCCTCCATCCGCCCGCAGTGCTGCTGAGCGTCTGGATGATCTGAATATGGAGCGTCGTCGCACCACAGAAACCATTCAGGCAGAAGTTTTTGCTCAAGCCGATGCTTATGCGAAGGATGCAATTCTAGTACTATCGAGCCCGGATTGGTCACATGGAGTAGTTGGGCTGGTGGCTAGTCGGGCTGTTGAAAAATTTGGCAAGCCAACCATTCTTCTTCAAGAAGAGGGTGAGTTCTCGAAGGGGTCTGCCCGAAGCGTAGGGGATTTTTCAATCATCGAAGCCTTGCGCGCTTGCGACCACCTATTAGAGCGCTATGGTGGTCACCGGGCGGCTGCCGGCATGACACTCCGCACGCAAGATGTTTCGCAATTGCGGGAGCTCTTGAACCAAAACGTCAAGAAAAAGCATCTTGTACAGATGGAGCGAGAGGCAAGTGCTGATGCCTGGTTACACAGTGACTATGTAACAATGGACGGCTTAGATCAGTTGGAAAAATTGGAGCCGACCGGTCAGGCGAATCCAGCGCCAATCTTTTATGTGCGGAGTATTCTTGATGCTGTTAAATTAGTCGGCAAAGAGGGTGATCATGCTCAAATCACTTTTGCCGTAGGGGGTAATCTGCAGCGGGCTATTGCTTTTCAGGCTCCCAGTAAGTGGCCATTCTTTAATGTGGGCACAGAGGTAGAGTTGCTGGTAGCGATTCGTGAAAATGAATGGCAGGGTGTGCGACGGGCGCAACTTGAAGTGCTGCAGGCGAGGGAGTATGTGAATGGCGACTAAAGCTCAAGAATCTGTAGCTATGAGTCAGATGAAGCGCTTCACGGATGATGAGCAGCGCAGTATTGAGCAGGCTTATCAGCTGGCTCGGAGGGCTCACGCTGGCCAGAAACGCAAGAGTGGGGAATCGTATATTGCTCATCCGGTTGCGGTAGCTCAAATTTTATATGCATGGCAGTTAGACGCCACCACGGTTGAGGCTGGTTTACTTCATGATGTCGTAGAAGACACTGATGTGGATCTTCCACAATTAGAAGAATCATTTGGCCAGGATGTTGCGCGGATAGTGGATGGAGTAACGAAAATAGGTCAGTTGCGTGAGAGTCGCGTGGAGCTGGAGAGTGCACGGTCTGTTGAGAACATCCGTAAACTATTAGTTGCGATGGCGAAAGATGTGCGGGTTATTTTGGTGAAACTCGCCGATCGTCTTCACAATATGCGGACGCTAAAATCTCTGGCTCGCGATAAACAGCTGCGGATCGCGAGAGAGACGCTTGATGTATATGCGCCGATTGCTAACCGATTAGGTATGGGGGATGTGAAGGCTGAGTTAGAAGATTTAGCTTTTGAGATACTGGAGCCAGAAAAATATCGCTTGCTTAAAAAAGAATCAGCACCAAAGGTTGCCCGGGCTAAGGCGGCATTGGAGGAGGTGGTTGCGGCACTGCGCAGTGAGCTAAAATCGCAAAACATTGCCGCAGAAATCGAATTTAGGATTAAGCATCTTTACAGCTTACATCGAAAGCTTGCGAAGTATGATCATGATTTTACACGTATTCGAGATTTAATTGCCGTTCGCATTATCACCGACAGTTTAGAAGAATGTTATCGGGTGCTGGGCATTATACATAGTATGTACCCACCGCTACCGCATTATATTAAGGATTACATTGCCGTACCAAAACCAAATGGATATCAATCTATCCATACTACTGTGCTTGGAAATCAGGATATTTTTGAAGTGCAGATTCGCACGAAAGAAATGCATGAATATGCTGAGCACGGGTTGGCCGCTCACTTTCATTATGACGGACAGAAGAACACGCAAGCCTATGTGAGTGGTTCAGTACCCGCGCTCACAAAGAAGTATAAATGGATACAAAATTTACTCGATTGGCAAGAACAGCTTACTAATGAAAAGAATCTACAGGAGGGATTTAAGCTCGATTTGTTTAAAGAGCGCATTTTTGTATTCTCCCCAAAAGGCGATCTTTACGACCTACCGCGTGGCGCGACGCCAGTAGATTTTGCCTTTCAAGTTCATACACAATTAGGTCTTTCATGTCGCGGCGCAAAAGTGAATGATCGTATTGTGCCGCTTGATCAGCCTTTAGAGAACCGTGACATTGTTGAGATTTTTGCTTTTTCTAAAGATCCCAAGCCAAGTCGAGATTGGCTGGGCTTTGTGGTAACCGCTAAGGCTCGTTCGCAAATTAAAAACTGGCTTTTGCTAGCTGATCGCTCGGCAGAAGAACAGCAGGGGCGTGATTTGGTTGATGAATATTTAATTCAGCATGGCCACGGGAAATGGCAGTCATATAAGCTCGGCTTGCGTAAGGATATCCTGAAACGCTTACGTCTTGAAGATGAGCCAAGTCTTTTTGTAGCTATTGGCGAGGGGACGTTGCAACCGAGTGAGGTATTAAGAGAGCTCATGTATAGGCCGGCCCTGATTCGCAAGCAGCCAACTTTGGTGACGAATTTAATGCGTCGGGCACGTACGGCCCGTCCGGTGCCACTGATCCCTGGAATCGAGCGGCAACATGTGTCTCGGGCTGGCTGCTGTGCTCCTCGTTATCCAGAACACATCGTAGGCTTCGTGAGCCGTATGGGCGTTTTCCGTATCCATTTAGAAAACTGCCCAGAAATTGCTACCCAGCGCGAACGATGCGTGCCGGCCTATTGGTACTATGATTCTTCAGATCGAATACGAGTTCAGGGGGATATGCAGATGACAGCGGGGATATTGCGAGCGATATCACAGCATCTTCATGCCTATGACGCGCATGCTAATTCTCTAAAAGAGACATTGCAGGATGATACAGTGCAGTTTGATGTTCTCTTGTCACTCGTGCGAATGGACAAGTTGACGTCGCTGGTGCGGGCATTGCGGCGTGTACCTGGTGTCACATCGGTTGAGCACACGGTTCATTCTCGCCGTTAGAGTCTTGTATTTCAGTCTGTTATCTGGTATTATCAAGGTCTATGTTACAAGTTGAACGCAAAGAAGAAGAGTCATTAGAAAGCCTCATCCGACGCTTTAATAAGAAGGTTACTCAGTCAGGACTGATGACGGCTGCACGTCGTAAGAAGTTTTTTGAAAAGCCTCTTACTAAGCGCGCTGAGCGTGAAATCGCAATTCGTAAGCGTATTCGCAAAGAGCAAAAAACTCGCGAAGCTTTCGCAATTCGAGGCTAAATAACCTATGAACCTGGAGCAAACTCTCGAAGCCGACTTGCTAGAAGCAATGAAAGCTCGCGATGAGATTCGCGTCCAGGTTTTGCGTTTGGTTAAGTCTGCACTTAAGAACCAATCTATTGAAGTGAAGGGTGAACTAACGCCGCAGCAAATGCTGGCTGTTCTGCAAAAAGAGGCTAAAAAGCGACAAGACTCAATCACACAATACCAGGCTGCTGGTCGTGATGATCTTGTTCGACAAGAGCAGGCTGAACTAGAAATTTTAGACACGTATTTGCCTGAGCAGGCGAGTGATGAGGAAATTCGCGCTGCGGTACAGGCTGCAGTGAAGGAAGTGGGTGCGAGTCCTGCTGCTATGGGGCAGGTGATTGCGCGCGTGCGTGAACAATTTTCTGGAGCTGTTGATGGTGCTGCTCTCGCAGCGATGGTTCGCGAAGAACTTCAAAAATCTTCATGAAACTCCAGCTACATATCCCGACGGATACGCCAGAAGAGATACGCGATGCAGATTTTGAATCGCTTTTTTTAGGCTGGGTACAACATAATCAGCCAAATTTATCCGGGGTGGTACTTTTGCAGTTTGTAGGGCGAGCTGCAATGCAGGAATTGGCGCATGTCCATCAGGGCAAAAATGAGGCAACCGATGTTCTATCTTTTACGTATGATCCGCCTCTTGCCGATCAGACTGGCGAGATCGTATGTGGTGAGATTATTATCTGTATGGATGTGGCGCGAGAAAATGCTCAAAAACTACAAGCCTCAATGCAGTTGGAGTGCGCAACGCTGTTCGTGCATGGGCTTTTACATCTTACAGGGCTTGATCACGCTACTCCGGAGGATAGGCGGCAGTTTGAAGAGGAGACGCGTGTTATTATGGAGGTAGGAGGGCTGACACCAGTATCATTATGGTTGGATTAGCAAGTTTTCGTCACGCCGTACGCGGCCTACGCTTAGTTGTCTCAAGAGAGAGAAATGCAAAAATTCATGTCGGTGCGGCAGCTTTAGCGCTGGTGACAGCTTTTATGCTACGCATAACCTGGCTTGAGCTGGCGCTTGTCATTGCGATGATTGCATTAGTATTTTTTGCTGAAATAGTGAACACCGCAATCGAGAAGTCGCTCGACACGATGGCGACAGAAAATCATCAGGTAGTAAAAGTGGTTAAAGATATGACGGCAGGTGGCGTATTAGTTACCGCCATAGCAGCAGTGTTTGTGGCTGGCTGTATTTATGTCCCGGCTGTCGCGAGGCTTGTGGGTTCATGATTATTTTGTTTGGTAAGCCAGGTGCAGGCAAGGGTACGCAAGCAGACCTTTTAGTTAAAGAGGAGCACTATGTTCTGGTTGGAGCTGGAGAGCTCTTGCGCACTGAGGCTGAGCATAATCCGGCTTTAGCAGAAGCAATGAACGCCGGTAAGCTTGTTGGTGGTGAAATTCTTTGCCCGCTTATTCAAAAACAGCTCGAAAGCTTTGGGCACAAGCGAATTATTTTGGATGGGTTTCCACGAGATAGTGTGCAAGCACAGTGGCTTAAGGGGCAGTTAGAGCAGAATCCGCCAGAGAGAATTGATTTAGTGATTCTTGAAATTAGTGACGACGAAGTTCTGGATAGACTTGCCAGACGTGGACGAGCTGATGATACGGCGGCAGCTATACAGACCCGCATTGATATTTATAATAATGAAGTAACGAAGGCCATAGAGTTGCTAGGTGAGGCTGCGAATGTTTATCGTGTTGACGGAACTGGCTCTGTCGATGAAGTGCATGGCCGGGTTATACAGGTGCTTAATGGGAGTACAGCATGAAAACACAGGTGAAGACTGCTGAAGAAATTCGTGGAATGCGAGCGAGCGGCAAAATTTTAGCAACAATTCTAGCAGAGCTCATGGATCAAGCGCGAGTTGGCATGCAAACCAAAGAGATTGATCAGTTGGCTCGTACATTACTCGAAAAACATAATGCCGAAGCTGCCTTTTTGGGATATCAAGGCTTTCCAGGGGCTATCTGTATTTCGATTAATGATGAGATCGCTCACGGTATACCTGGAGATCGGGTGATGGAGACCGGTGATTTAGTGCATTTTGACTTCGGAGTTCGCTATCAGGGCATGATAACAGATGCTGGTAGGAGCTTTGTTCTGGGAGCAAAGCCAACCGAAGATCAAGCCCGTCTACTCACAGGAACTCAAAAGGCGCTTGATGCTGCGATTGCACTAGTTCAAGACGGTGTGAGGATAGGTGATTTGGGTGCAGCGGTCGAAGCAACCTGTGATAGGTATGACTTAAAGATTGTCTACGAACTCTGCGGGCATGGAGTTGGACATACCGTGCACGAGGAGCCAACCATTATGAATTATGGAATGCAGGGAACCGGCGAGCGATTAAAGGCAGGTTGGACCGTTGCTCTAGAGCCAAATGTTTCGTTGGGCAGCCATGATATGTACTTGGCCGATAATGGTTGGACGTGGATAACGAAGGATGGTTCATTGGCTGCACAATTTGAGCATACTGTGCTTATTACAGATACAGGTGTAGAAGTTTTGACCAAAATTAATGATTGATTGAATAAAAAATATATTCATTTTTTTATCGTATACATAATTTGCACTTTCTCAACATACTAGTATACAATTTTTGTATGCAAGATTATCTTTTTGAAAATCCTCAAGGCTCAGCATATGGCAGCTAAGCGTGAAGCTACGTATGTTGGCCTGGATATTGGTACTACCAAGGTTGCTTGTGTAGTTGGGGTTGCTCAGCCCGATAGGCCAGATGTTTCGATTATGGGTCTGGGGTCTGCGCCTACGTCTGGAGTGAAGCGTGGTGTCGTGGTTGATCTTGAAGATACCGTAAGTGCGGTTACGGCCGCCCTAGAGGAGGCTGAACGAATGAGCGGTACAGTCATTGAGCGCGTGACGGTATCGGTTGATGGTAGTCATATTCAAAGCCTCAATTCGCGTGGAGTTATCGCGGTAAGCCGGGCTGATAAGCAAATTAGTCGTGAGGATATGGCGCGAGCTGAAGATGCCGCCGCCGCCCTTTCGCTTGATGCAAATCGAGAAATCCTCCGGGTTATACCGCGCTCCTACATTGTTGATGGGCAGGGCAGTATTGTAGATCCTTATGGCATGACGGGAGTCCGGTTGGAAATAGATACCCATGTTATCACTGCATCTATTCCGGCCATGAAGAATCTAGATGACGCAGTCCATCGTGCTGGAATTGTCTCGAATGGGTATATTATTACGCCACTTGCTTCAGCTCGAGCCTGCCTCACCAAGCGTCAAAAAGAGCTTGGGGTTGCAGTTATTGATATTGGAGCAGAAACAACTGGTGTGGCGATTTTTGAAGATGGGAAAATCAGTTACACCAGTATTATTCCGATTGGAAGCAATCATATTACGAAAGACTTAAGCCATGCATTACGTACAACTCTCGATACGGCCGAGAAAATAAAGTGCCAATTTGGGGTTGCGCAAAAGCCGAAGCCAAAGGATGCCACCAAGCACGATTTATCAGATATCGGTATTCGAGGGACGCTCTTAGCACGGGAGCTCGATACAATCGTGGAGGCTCGTCTGTCTGAGTTCTGTGATGTTCTGCGTAAAGAAGTGGAAAAAGCTGAGGGCGGTGCTGCCATGCTGGCGAGCGGAGTTGTACTCACGGGCGGTGGCTCTAAATTAGATAAACTTCCAGAGTTTATGGAGCAACAGCTTAAGCTGCCGGTGACTTTAGGTCAAGCCCGTTCTATCAGTGGCATTATTGATCGTGTTAAAGACCCGGCGTATGCAACCGCAATTGGATTGATGTTGGAAGATCTCGAAAAGCCCCAAGCCCCTAATACGATTAATGATAAAATTGGCCAAGCCTTTGGGAAAGTGCGCTCAATTGTGAAGGGTTTTATGCCCCGTTCTTCATAATTTTACTCGAGAAAATCGAGTCAAACACTAAAAATACTCACAGTAATGAACCTAAAAACTACTCAATAAACATAACGAAATATATCGAACACAATATTTGACTTTGTGTGAACACAGCATTTATACTGTGGGCAAGTGTGAAACTACTTCACAAGTAATATATGGGTGTGGCAAGGATTGGTGGTGTGGGCCACCGAATCACGCAATGTAAGGAAGGGTGCTAAATGGCAGAAGTACTACCAGAGATTGAGGCATTTGCTCGAATTAAGGTAATTGGTATCGGTGGTGGCGGTGGTAATTCACTCAATCGCATGATTCAATCCAAGATTCGAGGTATTGAATTTATTGCCATCAATACTGACGCTCAAGCGCTTCACTACAGTCAGGCGAATAAAAAGATTCATATTGGTAAAGAAACGACGCGCGGTTTAGGCGCTGGTGCCAATCCGGAAATAGGTGCGCAGGCTGCAGAGGAGAATGAAGACGAGATATACGCAGCGCTCAAAAATTCGGAGATGGTCTTCATCACCACCGGTGAAGGTGGTGGAACTGGTTCTGGGGCTGCTCCGGTCGTTGCTCAAATTGCTCGAGATATCGGTGCATTAACGGTGGGGATTGTGACTCGACCTTTCCGGTTTGAAGGTGATCGTCGTCGCAAGATTGCTGAAGAGGGTATCCAACGCCTGAAAGAAAAAGTCGACACGCTCATTGTGATACCTAATGATCGAATTTTACAGATTATTGATCGCAAGACTTCACTTTTGGATGCTTTTGCGACGGTTGATGACATATTGCGGCAGGGTGTACAGGGTATTTCTGATCTTATTACCGTAAATGGATTGGTGAATCTCGACTTTGCGGACGTAGAGGCTATTATGCGTGATGCTGGGTCGGCATTAATGGGAATTGGTGTAGGTAATGGAGATAATCGAGCGGTTGATGCGGTGAAGCAAGCCATCGATAGTCCGCTCTTAGAGGTTTCAATACAGGGTGCGAAGGGCGTGATGATCAACTTTACTGGTGGTCGCGATATGGGTATGCACGAAATTGAAGAAGCCGCCCAGTTGGTCCACAATGCTGTCGATACTGATGCCAATATTATCTGGGGTATGGTTATCGATGAGAATATGAACAATGAAATCAAGGTTACGCTGGTGGCAACTGGATTTGAACCTGAGCGTGGAGAACGTGGTGGAGCCCTCTTTGGTGGTGTTCCGCAGGCGATTGTTCAGCGTAATATTGGGGATTTAGCTGATGAACACGATGCTAGCCAAGAGGCACCCGTGGAGGCGATGGGCACCCCGCAGCCACTGCAGCCAGTAGCTCGGGAGGCGGAATTAGATTCCGTGCTCCGTGAGCAACCCGAGGCATTTACGGGTATCCAGCGTGAGCCTGAAATGGCCCCCGCGGTTCGAGAGGAAGATGAGCTCTTATCATTTGTAGCAAATGAACCAAGAGTGCGTGAGGATGCTTTAATTAGCCGGGATCCGCTGGTATCGGCAAAGCCAGAAGTAACTGTGCGCGAGCGGCAAGACATGAATGCGACATCCGAGACACCACAGTCGCTGTTTGACGAACCAATCAAGCCATTTGATCGCGAGCCAGTTGAGGAGCTGACTTCGGAAGCAATTGCGCCCAAGCGCAAGGTTGAAGCCAAGCTCGAGGAGGAGCCAAAACCGATTGTGAAGACCCTTTCATCAAGGTTTGACGCAGATGAAGAGGATGATTTTGATAAGCCAGCCTACTTGCGCAAGGGAGTTAAGCTGGAAAGCTCGATTATTGAGGTTTCAGATCCTTCAGATAAGAAGTAAGGTGATTGCGAATAAGGAGGGGTAGTGCGCTGTCCTCAGTGTAAGTCAAAGAATAGTCGAGTAGTTGAATCGCGCGACGTTGAGGATGCTGGCGCAATCCGAAGGCGTCGAGAATGTGAAAGCTGTACTCACCGGTTTACGACCTATGAGCGATTAGAGTTGCCACGCTTACTTATCATTAAAAAAAATGGTGAGCGGGAGCTATATAGCCGTGATAAATTAGCGGCTGGCATCTACCGAGCTTGTGAAAAACGACCGGTAGATTCAGAGCGTATAGAAAAGTTGTTATCGGAAATTGAGCGTGAACTCTATAGTTTGGGAGAAGCGGAGATTACCAGCGGTGAAGTTGGAGAGCTGGTGATGAGAGGGCTTGCGGAGCTGGATGACGTGGCCTACGTACGGTTTGCGAGTGTGTACAGGAGCTTTACGAGTATCGAAAGCTTTGAGAAAGCCTTACAGCAAATTAAGCGGCATCGGAAAAATTAGTATAGCTAGAAATTTACCCAAGCTTCAGCGTATGATGGATAGCATGAAGGTTATGTTTTATGGTAAGCCTGACACGGTTTTACAAAACCGTGAGTATCAACGGCTGATTACGGAGACGAAAAATCAGTTAGGTGATGATGTCGTGGAGATTAGAGATGCTGTGAGCCGAGACTCTGTGAATCAGATGGAGATTTACCAAATAGTCAAAACTCCGGCCGTACTTATTGCGCGCGAGGACGGATCGCCAGTTGCGATGTGGCAGCACACACTGCCGACCATATCCGATATTGGGTATTACTACCAATCTGACCGTTAGCTAAAATGCTTATTGGCTCTGGGTATTGCCGAAAACAGGGCGAAAGCGCTACAATAACAGATATGAATACGTCACAAAAATCTGCTCTCTCGCAAGAAGAAGAGCGAATTTTAAACTTTTGGCAGGAAAATGATATTTTTGCTCGTTCTATCGCGCAACGCGAGGGAGCTGAACGCTATGTTTTCTACGATGGTCCTCCATTTGCAAATGGCTTGCCGCATTTGGGCCATATGCTCACGTCTGGCTTGAAGGATGCCATTACGCGTTATCAGACAATGCGTGGAAAATATGTTCCACGTCGCTTTGGCTGGGACTGCCATGGTTTGCCTCCAGAGATGCTCGCCGAAAAAGAGCTGGGGATATCTGGCAAAAAAGCAATCAAGGAATATGGCATAGAGAATTTTGTCGGATATTGCCGAGATTCAGTGCTGCGGTTTAGTAGTGAGTGGCACGAATATGTAAATCGTTTGGGGCGCTGGGTGGATTTTGCCGACGATTATCGGACCATGGACCAAGACTACATGGAATCGGTTCTGTGGGCGTTTTCGGAGCTGCATAAGAAAGGACTCATTTACGAGGGCGAACGGGTAGTACCGTATAGCTATGGGGCGCAGACGGCTCTGTCTAATTTTGAGACACGCCAAGATGATAGCTATCGTGATCGCGAAGATCTCACGGCAACCGTGCGTTTTAAGCTAGCTGATGGCCGATTCCTGTTGGGCTGGACGACAACTCCTTGGACGTTGCCCGCAAATATGCTCTTAGCGGTCAATGAGTCGATTCGCTACGTAGAAATGCATTCTGATGAAGAGGTGGTGGTGTTAGCCGA
>JAUPVH010000020.1 GCA_030917125.1 Patescibacteria group bacterium
CTAAAAGCAATCTGTCCGCTGCTGCACCCACATTAGCACTAGCAACTTTAGAGTGCTAGTAACTCAATAGTAGTGCTTTTGGCACTCTCATGTCAAGAGTGCTAATTCTACTTTTTCGACTATTTCTTTGTTCGCTTATTGCTACTCATTAAAAGATACGTCAGCAGTCCAGCTGGACCCAGCATAAAAGTAAGTACATACGGAATAATCATATAGCGATGGCGGATTTTGCGCTTTTGCGAATCTTGCTTCATCCAGGTTCCAGCGACGAGGTCAAAAGCTATTAAATGAGTCCAGCCCAAAGCCATTATCCAAGGATCAGAGAACAGCTCCGCCAAACCAAGAAACGAGTAGTCTTCAAACGGAACCGTTGGCACAACCAAGATAAGCAAGAGTACATACACAACAGCCAGCAGCGCCGGAATAATCATGCCACCTATCAGCTTCTTCGTAATTCTTGCATAAGGAACCAACAAAATCAGCAGCCAACCCATCAAGGCAAGAAGGTTTACAAGCATGAAAATTGTTTCGGCATTCATATTGCTCATGCTATCACAGTCTGCTTTTGTTGACGAATTGTAACAAAAAATGCTTGCCAAACTACGCCAAAACTGATACTATACCCAATTCCTCGGAAAATATTATGAATGTAGCAACCTACGAACAACGCGCAACTCTATCCGCCCACCGCAAACGCGAGCGGGTGGTTCGTTCACCTTTGGGACGAAAAATATCTGCCTACAGGCCACATGCCAAACACCTGCAAGCAGCCTTAATGATTCTATTTTATTTTGCAGCTTTTGGATTCTTCTTCCAGACCAGTCGCGCCGAATTCGAAGAAAAATCGCTTGGTTACCTCGAAGCCAATCAGCAAACGAGGAAAACGAGCTCAACGGCAGAGGCCACAACCAAGCCCAACAAAAAATCAGAGGCCACTGCTCAAACCCTTTTTGAGAACACCGCACCGAGTCCAGAGCCGACAGAGGAACAAAAAGCCAGTGCTGGGCTTCCTCCGTACAATACAGAAGATGAATCAGCCCCTTCTATCGCCGAACAATTTACCTCGCGTGGCTATGCTTTTGGCCACTGCACCTACTACGTTGCTAAGCGCCGACCCATTCCGCAAAACTGGGGTAACGCCCGTGACTGGCTCGGCCGTGCCAAAGCTGCTGGTTTTGTGACAGGCGTCAATGCTCGCCCAGGAGCTATTGCCCAAACCACCACTGGACGCTGGGGCCATGTTGCCTACGTCGAAAAAGCCGAAGCCGGCAAAGTCTACGTTTCTGAATATAATTACGTAGGCTGGAACAGACTCAGTTACCGCTGGGCAAACGAATCTGAATTTAAATATATCTACTAGTCTTGCGAATAAGAGCTTAAGACTGGTTCAGTAGGAACCTGACCGGTAGCCGCCTGATCAATAATTGAGAGATAGCTTGCCTTCCAGCTATCGTATGCAGACATGGCTCGATCGGTATTTTCCCGCACATAGCCGTAATACATAAGTCCAATCGCGAGTAGGAATACAACTTTCCAACGCATAGGTAATCTCGCTTTCAAGTACTACTATGCTAGCTTGAGAATTTTCATGTCAAGGTTAAGTGTTATCCGCGTTTGATCAGATCCATAAACACACTCGAAGGAATTGAAACTTTACCAATTTGTTTCATTCTAGCCTTACCTTTTTTCTGTTTCTGCAACAGCTTCTTCTTACGGCTGACGTCACCACCATATAACTTTGCCGTAACATCTTTGCGCAACGCCTTAATGGTCTCACGCGCAATAAACTTCGAGCCAATAGCCGCCTGTACCGCAATTTCGAAGTTCTGACGCGGAATAAGGTCTTTGAGTTTTTCACAGATTGCTCGGCCATAATTATCAGCTTTAGTGCGAGCAACAATCGCCCCCAAAGAATCGACTCGTTCGCCCCCAAGCAAAATATCAACGCGGACTAAATCGCCAACTTCATATCTATCCCAGTCGTATGTGAGCGAGGCAAACCCGGAAGATTGGCTTTTGAGCGCATCATAAAAATCAGTAATAATTTCTGCCAGTGGTGCTTCAAAACCAACTACGGCGCGGGTTGGATCGAGGTACTCAAGTTTGGTCTGCTTACCGCGTGCCTCTACAATCAAACCCAATACTGCCCCAATGTAATCTGACGGCGTAACGATTTCACCCTTCACCCATGGCTCGGCAATAGTGGCGATTTGCGATTGATCCGGCAGAGCGCTCGCCTGCTCAATCATTTCTTTCTCGCCGTTCGTACGCATCACTTCATAACTCACGCTTGGGCTGGTTACGATCAGGTCGAGATCAAACTCTCGTTCGAGTCGCTCTTTAATAATCTCCAGATGTAACAAGCCTAAAAATCCAATGCGGACACCAAAACCTAAAGCTGCCGATGTTTCCGGTAAGTATGAAAGTGAGGCATCATTGAGCGCAAGTTTTTCGAGTGAGTCTTTCAGCTTAGGATACTCTTCTTGGCTCGTTGGGTAAAAACTCGCAAAAATAAGTGGCTGGACTTTTTTATAGCCCGGCAGTGGGGTCTCGGCTGGCCGTGATGTCAGCGTAACCGTATCACCCACCCGAGCAAACTGCACAGACTTAATGTTGGTGGTAATAAACCCAATTTGACCCGGCTCCAGCTTATCATCTTCTTCTCGCACTGGCGCGAGATGCCCAACCTCCAGCGCTAACGATTCACTGTCCGACTGCATCAGAGTAATTTCTGCATTTTTAGGAATCGTGCCACTCATTAATCGAACATACAAAATGACCCCTCTATAACCATCAAAGACGGAGTCAAAGATAAGCCCGCGAGTTGGCCCATCGTCTATAGCAGGAGCTGGTACTTCAGCCACAATTCTATCTAGAAGCTCTGGAACCCCCTCGCCGGTTTTCGCCGATATACTGCCAATACTCGCAGGGTCAACGCCTAAGAGGCTTCCTATCTCTTGCGCTACCCGCTCAGGCTCAGCTGCCGGTAAGTCAATCTTGTTCATCACCGGAATAATGGTAAGACCAGCTTCAATCGCCATATAAACATTAGCCAGCGTCTGGGCTTGAATGCCCTGACTAGCATCTACTACCAAAATAGCGCCCTCGACCGCCTCTAAAGATCGACTCACTTCATAACTAAAGTCCACGTGCCCAGGCGTATCAATAAGATTTAACTCGTACTCTTTCCAGTGCATACGTGCTGGCTGGAGTTTAATCGTAATGCCTTTTTCTCGCTCTAACTCCATAGTGTCTAGAAGTTGAGCTTTCATATCGCGAGATGCAACCGCGCCGGTTATTTCTAAAAACCGATCGGCAAGCGTCGACTTCCCATGGTCAATATGGGCAATAATACAATAATTTCGGATGTTAGCTGTCAATCAAATTCCCCCTATGCTCCAATACGCTTTCGGAGTCGTTTTCGATAGCGTGATTTTACTAATCGCAAAACCATGTCTGCTTCTTTTACTTGTAAGAGTTTAGCAGTAAAGAAGTACACAAAGCCACCAACCGTACAAATTAGGGCAAATTTTGGACCCAATGTTCGCCAACCTACATCGTCTCGCAACAGCGGGAAAAGCGTGATAATCATCATATACATCACTGACGCCATAGCCAGCGATGACACGCCAACTCGCAATCCGGTCTTTGCGATGCCACGGCCACCATATGGACCAATCTTTTTACGCAAAAGCACCATAAGAATGAGAAGCTCAATAGTTGTCACCAGCGAGAGTGCCATTGCCAAACCTGGAGTGCCAAACATCTGAGCAAAAAGGAAACTTAAAGGAATATTAATAAAGAGCGTAAATATACTCGTAAAGAGCGGGGTCTTTGTATCTTCAAGCGCATAAAATACGCGGGCCACCACATAAAACAAGCTCTGAGCCACAATCACTCCGGCAAACCAACCCAATGTATCGGCGGTTGTCTGATCACCAAACCCAAGCAGTAAGCGCACGATGTACCCTCGCAAAACAACAGTAATCGCCATTGATGGAATAACTAAAAACAATACCAATGACAAAGTCCGCACAATCTCATTTGGAAGTTTATGCTTATCTTTTGATTTGGAGGCACGAATTAATGTCGGGAATACAGCTGTAGCAATCGCTCCGCCAAATAGCCCTAACGGCACATTCTTCAAGTTATTCGCAAAATAAAAACTCGAGAGAGATCCTGCTGCAAGCTGCGAACCGATGGCCGTCTCTACAATCGTATTAATCTGTTCGATACCGAGATCGAGTGTGCGCGGCACCATCAACTTAAGTACTCTC
>JAUPVH010000021.1 GCA_030917125.1 Patescibacteria group bacterium
AAGCAGACCATTGAAGACCTCGTGAAGGCCGCAATTGGTAAGCTGGGTGAAAACATTGTAGTACGCCGCTTTGTACGTTTGGAACTTGGCGCTTAAGTAGCGCACGCATTTAGGCTACAATAAAACTATGCAAGAAATTTTGAAGAACACCGAAGACTCAATGAAGCGCGGTTTGGAATATTTTCAGACCGAGTTAGATGGCGTGCAAGCTGGACGTGCTAACACCAGCCTGATTGAAGGCGTAAAAGTAGATGCTTATGGCCAAGAAATGACCATGAAGCAGGTGGGAACTATCTCTACTCCTGACGCTCGCACCCTGCAGGTGCAGGTGTGGGATCAGGCGCTCGTTACAGCGGTAGAAAAAGCGATTCGAGAAGATTCTTCGCTCGGACTTTCGCCCGCTACTGACGGCAATATGGTGCGTATGCAGATTCCGGCTATGACCGAAGAACGTCGCCAGATGTTGGTGAAGGGTCTGTCTGAAAAACTCGAAGCTGCTAATGTGACGTTGCGCAATGCTCGCCACGATGGGCTCAAAAAAGCCAAGGCCGGCAAAGAAGATGGCTCTATGCCAGAGGATGAGTACTTTAAGACTGAAAAAGCTCTCGATGAAATGATTAAAGACTATCAGGGCAAAGCTCAGCAGATTTTTGAAACCAAAAAGCAAGAAGTGCTGACGGTTTAGCGTACAACTACAGCCAATTTTCAGTAAAAATCGTCTATACTAGAATGTAATGATATTGATTATTATTCTTGTGCTTTTTATTTTCTCGGCGCTGGTGATTGCGCACGAGTGGGGGCACTATATTGTTGCTCGTCGTAACGGCATTCGTGTACACGAGTTTGGCATTGGTTTTCCGCCAAAACTGTGGGGTAAAAAGAAGGGCGACACCGAATACACGATAAACCTCTTGCCGCTTGGGGGCTTTGTCCGGCTCGAGGGTGAGGATAATGAATCGAAGGGCCCTAAGAGTTTCGCCTCAAAGTCTCTCTGGGTAAAAACCAAGGTGCTGATGGCAGGGGTTGGTATGAATGCGCTGATTGCTTATGTAATTTTTGTGTGGCTGGCTGCAACTGGTATCCCGCAAATATTTCCGTTTAAGATGCCGAACGTGGGCTTTGTGCAGCCAATTCAGGCCGAGGCGCCAAAGTTGGTGGTGTTTCAGGTTGGTAAAGATTCTGCCGCCGAGGCAGCTGGCCTCAGTACTGGCGATACTTTGGTGTCTCTCAATGGCAAAACGTTCGCAAATGAGTCTGAACTGAAGGCTTACACAGGGGAAATTAAGGGGCAGAAGGCGACGGTAGTATTTGTTCAGGGGGGTGAAGAAAAGACACGCGAAGTCACGCTTGGGGCTGATCCCGAAAAAGGTGTGTTGGGTGTGGTTGCGTTGCCACAAACCAAGGAAAAATATACTTGGTACGCAGCGCCATTTGCAGCCATTGGTTTGATGTGGCAGTCGCTCATTGCGACAGTTGGGGCATTCTTGGGTGCCATTTGGACACTGGTTTCGCGGTTTACGGTTGCGGAGACGGTGACTGGTCCGGTGGGCGTAACGGCAGTGTTTGGGCAAGTGATGAAGTTTGGTCTAGATTACGTATTGGTTTTGATTGCTTCAATATCGCTTTCACTGGCCGTGATTAATGCCTTGCCACTTCCTGCCCTAGATGGGGGTAGGCTGTTCCTGTTAGTCTTGCGCCGAATTGGCCTCCCTATCAGCGAGAAGCAAGAGGGTTGGGTCCATCTGGCCGGGTTTGTGGCTCTCATACTGTTCGGAATTATTATTGCCGTTTCTGATGTTACGAGATTCTTTTAAGGAATAGTGATGCGCCTACGTATGGCATTCACTCAGCTCACTGCCTGGCGCAGTCATATTCCGTTTGGACCAAAGGACGCAGTAGCGGCTCTATTTTTGCCTATTGTATTGCCAATTTTTGTGTATCTTGCTATCTCGCTCTGGGGAAGCTTTGGTGTTCTACCCGGCTGGACGCAGCTCATACTAAAGGAAGGTCCGACGGCTTTAGCGCTCCAATACGCGTTAACGTTCATTATCGAGGTTGGAATACTGGTCTGGTTGGTACGCAAGCGAGGCTCAGGTGTGATTGGGTTGGGGCTCCGTCGAACTGGCGCTCGTTGGTATGGGGCAGCCTTTGGCTTATATTTTTTGCAAATCGTGCTTATCATCGCGATTTTTACCGTTATTAATGTGCTGTTGCCAGCCGTTGACACTGAAGAGCAGCAGGCAGTGTTCGAATTCGGCCGAAGTGGTTGGGGGTATTGGTTGGCGGCGGTAAGCGCAGTGGTTATCGCGCCGGTTATCGAGGAGCTGCTATTTCGCGGTGTATTGTTTGCAGGCCTTGCTAAGCGCTGGCCAATCTGGCTGGCAGCTGTTGCCTCTTCTTCAGCATTTGCCGTACTGCATTGGCAAGTGAATATTGGTATATACACATTCATTTTGGGGTGTTTATTGAGTTGGCTGTACGTGCGTTCCGGCAGCCTGTATCCGGGTATTTTGGTGCACTTTATTAATAATCTGGTTGCGTTTTGGCTTTTGAGTCAAACTTAGGGGTTTAGGTGAAAACAGGATTGCCCCTAGTACCAGGTGGCTGCTCCTGATAAACTAAAGGTAATGAAATTTCCAAGAGTCCGTCTACCAGAATTTATCGGGCGGCTGTCTCATGATATTGGTATTGATTTGGGGACAGCCAATACATTAGTGTACCTGCGTGGCAAGGGCATTATTATTGATGAACCGAGTGTGGTGGCAATTAATAACAAAACGCGTCAGATTTTGGCGATTGGCGATGAAGCTAAGCGTATGGTTGGCAAAACGCCAGCCAATATCGTAGCTTCACGGCCCTTGGTAGATGGAGTAGTTTCTGACTTTGAAGTAACCGAGCAGATGCTCAAGTATTTTATCGACAAGGTTCACAAGGCGCATTTTGCACTCATCCCCCGTCCGCGCGTCGTGATTGGGATTCCTTCCGGCGTTACCGAGGTAGAAAAACGCGCTGTGGAAGATGCGGCCACCAATGCCGGTGCGCGTTCCGCCTATCTTATTGAAGAGCCGATGGCGGCAGCTGTTGGTGCAGAATTGCCTATTAATGATGCGGCCGGCTCGATGATTGTGGACATTGGTGGGGGTACTAGTGAGGTGGCAGTTATCTCGTTGGGCGGTATTGTAGCTTCACGCTCGATTCGTATTGCTGGAGATGAGCTCACTGAGGATATTATTGCTTTTGCGAAAGAAGAATTTAATCTCCAGGTTGGTGAACGTACGGCCGAAGCAATCAAGCTCTCGGTCGGTTCGGCTTGCGAGCTCGAGCATGTCTTAGAGGCACCGATTCGCGGCCGTGATATCGTTACCGGCTTGCCAAAAGAGGTGATTATTAACTCAGATCAGGTGCGCTCAGCACTTTCTAAGTCGGTTCGTGCCATAGTGAATGCGGTGAAAGACACCATCGAGGAAACTCCACCCGAACTGATTGCTGACATTATGGATCGTGGCATTCATCTCGCTGGTGGTGGCGCCTTGCTGCGAGGTCTGGATGAGCTGTTGACGCAGCAGACTAAGATGCCGGTGGTGATTGTTGAGGATCCGCTTACGGCGGTGGCGCGTGGCACCGGGGCAGTACTTGAGGACATTGATACGCTCAAGGATGTACTCGTCTCGACGCAATATGAAAAAACCCCACGATAGGAGGTAGAATCTAAGGTATGCAAAGACCCAAGCCTCATGCCCGCACACGGCTTGCGATAATCATTTCGCTCATAATTATTTCGGTTGCACTTTTGTTTCAGCTACTTGGTTTGTGGCGCCCATTTCGGATCGTCATAGATACAATTACTCAGCCCATCACGAATACGTTTGCTGGGGTTACTCGCTGGGTGGGTGGAAGTTTTGCAACGCTTGGTTCGCTGGGTCAGTTAAGTCAAGAAAACACGGATTTACAAAGACAAGTCAGCGAGAAAGAAGCTGAGCTGGCTCGACTCCGTGAAGTTGAGAAAGAAAATGCGCTTTTGCGAGCGCAACTGAATTTTTCAGATGAGAAAGACTTAGATTTGGTTGGAGCGCGCGTGATTGCCTATAGTCCAGATAATGTTCGGCGTAATATTACGATAGATGTAGGTAAGGCCGATGGGATTGAAGAAGGTATGGCGGTGGTGAGTTCTGGTTCGATGATTGGGAAGATTGAGCGGGTCTATGATCAATCGAGTGATGTCTTTTTGGTGAGTGACCCGGAATTTCGGGTGCTCGCGATGACCCAGAACGGGAGAGCTAAAGGCATTGTTCGTGGGCAGTTAGGCAGTGGCTTGCGCATGGAGCAGGTTGCGCAAAACGAGGTGATTGATATTGGTGAGTTTGTGGTGAGTTCTGGAAGCGATCGAGTTCCAAAGGGGCTACCGATTGGTAAGATTGAGTCAATCGACCGCAGCGATAATGAAATATTTCAAGCCGCCAACGTAAAGCCTTTAGTCGATATGCAGCGCTTGGAAATTGTTTTTGTGGTGAAGGGGTGAAGAGGTGAAGCCTCGGGTAGTTCTTTTTGCCTTACTTGTTAGTCTACTGCAGGTTGCGCTCCACGCTTCCGGGTTAACTTGGGTAATTCCTAATTTGGCGTTATTGTTTGTGGTTTGGTACGCGCCTAAGCTGGAATATGTGCCCATGACTTTTTTGATCATACTGATGAGCGCTATTTTAGAGACCGGCAGCGTACTGCCAACAGGCCTTATGATGTTAGGGCTGTTTTTAGTGATGCTCGCCTCAAAGTTGGTGTTTCGAGAAGGGCGTGATGCAAATAAGTGGTCTTTTCAGTTGGCACTTGTAGTCGCCGCAACCATTATTTTTAATATCGTTGTTTATGCCTCATTGCCAGCCGGAATTTTAGCGAGTCAGCTTGGCCAAATGGGTCTACGCATTGCTCTTGAGGTATTGTATAATAGTGGTATTCTGCTGCTGATTGTGGGATTGAGTGATAGGCGGCAGCCAACTCATCCGCATTTCCGCTTACCGCAATAGCCGTAATAATCGTAACTAGAGGGGTGTACTATCGCGCGATCAATTTTTGGGAATAACAGCGCTGGTCGAGATATGAAAGTATCTCGTAAGGAACAAAAAGTTACTGAGAGCGAAGCTTGGTCGGTAGCTATTCTTCCTGGTAGTGGTGAAAATCGTTCTGGTTCTGAAATGAGTTTTAGCCACCTCAAATGGTTTGTGGTTGTGGCCGGTATTGTGAGTTCTGTATTGTTGGTGCAGCTGTTCAATTTGCAGGTTGTGCAGGGCGCTCGCAACCAATCGCTGGCTGATGGTAATCGAATTCGACAAAATGTTATTCGACCACCGCGTGGTGCAATCTACGATAGTCGTGGCGAGCTGCTGGCTCGTAATGTCGCCAACTTTGATTTGGTGGCCATTGCCGCGCGCATGCCTCGAAAAGCCGAGGAACGGCAACTGGTGTATGAGCGCTTGAGTAAAATAGTTGGCCAACCGGCTGAAGAAATTAAGCGCAAGGTAGAAAAAGATGGAGTGGCGTCTCCTCTACCGGCACTCGTTCAGGAAAGTGTGCCGAGAGACATTGCGTTGGTTGTAGAGGAACAGAAGGCGAGTTTGCCGGGTGTGGATCTCGATACCAATCCAATCCGTGAATATCTTGATGGCGGTCAATTGGCTCACTTTCTTGGTTACACCGGACGTGTTTCGGCAGAAGATTTAGAGAAAGAAAAAGAGTATCGACCTACCGATTATATTGGCAAGGTTGGTATTGAACGAGCTTATGAAAAAGATTTGCGCGGTGAAGCTGGTGCGGAGCAGTCTGAAGTGGATGCAACTGGCAAGCCGATTAAGGTACTCGCCTCTAAAGACCCGGTTGCTGGAAATTCACTCAAACTAACCGTCAACTTTGGTTTGCAAAAGGCGATGAGTGAAGCCCTGGCTCGACAAGTGAGCGCTGCAGGCTCAGGACGTGGGGCAGCAATTGCAATGGATCCGAGAAATGGCCAGATCTTGGCTGCCGTAAACTACCCGAGCTATGACAATAATCTCTTTGCGCAGGGTATTAAGCAGGATGTGTATCAAAATCTGCTCAATGATCAAAATCGTCCACTGTTTAATAAGATTTCTGGCGGGAGTTACCCAATTGGCTCAGTGATTAAGCCGTTCGTATCGGCAGCAGCCCTCCAGGAAAATGTTATTAATACTTCTACGATCATAAAAGATGAGGGGAAACTGGTACTGCCAAACCGGTATGACCCTTCGATTGTGCAGGAATTTTCGAGTTGGCGGCCAGAGGGACTGGGTAACGTCGATATCTATCGAGCACTTGCTATGAGTTCAAATGTTTTTTATTACACCGTTGGAGGAGGCTATCAAAACTTTCAGGGCCTGGGAGTAACGCGACTCCTAGATTACTACAAGAAATTTGGCTTTGGTTCAAAGACGGGCCTTGATATTGGCGATGAGACGGGCGGCTTCCTCCCTTCGCCTGAATCGAAAAAGAAAAGCACTGGCGAGAATTGGTATGTCGGTGATACGTATAACCTCTCTATTGGGCAGGGTAACTTTATGGCGAGCCCTTTACAGCTTGTATCGGCCATATCCTCAATTGCTAACGGCGGAACGCTCTATAAGCCTTATTTCGTGAAAGAGGTGGTCAATGAAGATGGGCAAGTGGTGCGTAGCCTTGAGCCAGAAGTGGTGCGCTCGAACTTTATTAACCCCGAGCATCTCAGTACCGTGCAAAAGGGGATGCGTGAGGTCATCGTTTCGGGAACAGGTTGCTGCTCAACAAATCGTGAAGTGCCGGTTGCGGTTGCAGGAAAGACAGGAACCGCCGAAACCAGCTCGGCGGGCCTAGACGGTACTCAGCGGCGCACGAAGCCACACGCTTGGTTTGAGGCGTATGCACCCTACGAAAATCCAGAGATTGCCATTGTCGCGCTTATTGAGTATGCCGGTGAGGGATCTGAGTTTGCATTGCCAGTAGTTCGGGATTCGCTCAAGTGGTATTTCACCGAAGGCAAGAAGTAGTTACGAAAAACCGCTTGACGACAAACAAGAGCCCATGCAATAATACGTTCCGACAAGGATTAAAACCTGATGGAGCATATCGGCAAGGCTCAGTGTTTGAGGCCTTTTTTTCTTAGAAATGTTTCCATATGGAGGAGGGTGCAAGGAGTTATTATGAATAAAAAAGCAATCTATGTTACCAGTGAAGGTATAGAAAAATTACGAGTCGAACTCGACGACCTGGTAAACGTCCAGCGCAAGAAAATTGCCGCGGCCTTGAAAGAAGCCAAAGAGTTTGGTGACCTTTCGGAGAATGCTAGCTGGGATGACGCTAAGGAGCGACAGGCTTTTATCGAGGGTCGAATCGCGGAAATCGAAAATATTCTCAAAAATGCTGTTGCCATTGAAAAAGGTAGCGCTGATAAAGTGAATGTTGGTTCAACCGTGCATGTTGAGCTCGAAGGCGGTAAGCAAGAATTTCAAATTGTTGGTTCAACCGAAGCCGATCCGGCGACGGGTAAGATTTCCAATGAAAGTCCAATCGGCAAGGCGTTGATTGGCAAAAAGCCCGGCGACGAGGTGGAAGTTGAAGTTCCGGCCGGCGTGATAGTGTATAAGATTCACAAGATCAGCTAACACAAGCCACGGAAATTACTCAGAAAACCACCTCGTTTGCCAGGTGGTTTTCCTTATGAAGCGACTAAAAAACTGATAAGATAGGAAAAGTATATGAGTGAGCAGACATCAAAATATTGGCTCCACGCCATTCTGGATGAAATCGATGCCCGCGCTAAGAGCGGGAGGATTTTGGTGTCCTCTGGTATCACGCCGTCAGGACCGTATCATGTGGGGCACGCTCGTGAAATTCTAACCGCTGAGGCGGTTCGACGTGGATTGGAGTCTCGAGGTCGAGAGGCACTGCATATTCATAACGTTGACGACTCTGATGCACTTCGCAAACGCTACCCGTATTTGCCCGAATCTTTTGAAAAAGAAGTAGGTAAGCCGGTATACCTCGTGCCAGCTCCAGATGGCAGTACGCAAAGTTACGCAGATTATTATTTTTCAGAGTACGCCGCCGCCGCCCGCAAGCTGGAGATTCCGATGGAAATTTGGCGTTCGCATGAGGAATATGGTCGGGGTGTTTTTGCCGATGCAATTGTTACCGCGCTTACTCGCCGAGATGATATTGCTAAAATTTTGGCACACGTCTCACAGCGTGAAGTTCCTGCTGATTGGCAGCCTATTCAGATATTAGATATTACTACAAAGAGCCTTCGTACCGCCGAATTCCTAGGTTTTGATGCTGCTACATATACGGTGGAATATCGAGCTGCAGATGGCGCGGTACATCAGGCTGACATGCGCTCGGGCGAAGTGAAACTCGATTGGCGCGTGGATTGGCCGGCTCGCTGGGCTATTTTGGGCGTTGACGTCGAAGGTTTTGGTAAGGAGCATGCTACCAAGGGCGGAAGCTACGAGACTGGTGCTGCAATTGTGCGTGAAATTTTTGATGCCGAACCGCCAATTGCAGTACCGTTTAACCCAATTAATCTCAAGGGTGATAACCAAAAAATGAGCTCGTCCTTAGGGAATTTGGTAACCATTGCCGACGCGCTCGAAGTGATTCCGCCAGACATTTTGCGCTATTTCGTGTTTAAGAGCCTCCCCCAGAAAGTGCTCGCTTTTGATCCTGGTGTTGGCATGGGTCAGCTCATTGATGAATATGCTGCAACCGAAGCGGCCGTTCGAAGTGGTCAATCAACGGCCTTCAAGGACGCTTGGGAGGTGTCGGTGCTCGATCAGGATCATGCTACGGTGTCGACGGTACCATTTACGCATCTCGCTACTGTGTATCAGACGGCTCAAGGTGATAGTGAAAGAGTGCTCGAACTGCTTACTCGCACTGGGCACGCTCAGGCAGTTCGCGAGGATGCGAGCGTGATTGAGCGTGAGCTTAAGTATGTTGCCGCTTGGCTAGAGCGTTTTGCACCTGAGTCGAGTAAATTTTCAGTACTCTTAGAGGCCCCAGAAGTTACGCTACAATCAACTCAGAAGGACTTTATTGTAGCCCTTGTAGAGAAACTTGCCGATGGTGCTTGGGAGGGAGATGTACTTCAGGCTGAAATTTTTGCAGCCGCTCAGCAGGTGGCACTTGCGCCAAAAGAGGCGTTCAGTACGCTTTATCAGCTATTCATTGGTAAAACTGCTGGTCCGAAGCTAGGACCATTTTTGGCGAGTCAGGACAGAGATTTTGTGCTCACCCGTCTCAACGCCTACCTCTAGAGTGGTATAATAGAGTCATGTTAGCTCCGATATATATTCGAGAAAATGCCGATGAAGTTCGGGCTTCGATTGCCCGTCGAAATATGTCGGTCGATCTCGATCGTTGGCTGAAGCTTGATGGTCGTCGCTCAGAGCTTATCCCCTTGGTTGAGGTGGCTCGCTCTCAGTTGAAGCTATCCGGTAAGCCCACTGAAGAACAGTTGGCTCAGCTGCAAAAGGCCAAGCAAGAATTAGCTCGCCACGAAGAAGAGCTTAAATACGTGGAGGCAGAGTGGCAGCGGCTTTTAGAAGATATTCCAAACCTCATAGCTGAAGGCACTCCAGAAGGTGGCGAAGATGCGAGTGAAGAGATTCGTACGGGAGGCACCAAGCCAGAATTTGGCTTTACACCAAAGGATCACCTCGGCCTTAATGAAAGCCTGCAATTTATTGATTTTGAGCGCGGCGCAAAAGTTGCCGGTAGTCGGTTTTATTATTTGCGTGATCGCGGAGTCAGACTATGGGATGCGGTTCAGGCTTTAGCGAAGGCGGAGTTACGTCGGCGTGGCTTTGAGTTTTTGTATGTTCCGCATATGGTGAATTCACGCGTTGCCGCTGGTACTGGATTTTTGCCGCGGGGAGAAGAAAAGCAGATCTATGCCGCCGAGGGCGAAGATCTCAATATGATCGCAACGGCGGAATTGCCACTAACTGGTTTTGCAATGGATGAGATTTTAGATGTTGAAAAACCTGTGTTACTGGCAG
>JAUPVH010000022.1 GCA_030917125.1 Patescibacteria group bacterium
ATCCCTATGACTATCACCAGTTCGACACCCAGAGCCGCGTCTTCGGCGCATTCGACGACGACGTCTGCATCGGTGCTCTTCGGGTGGTGTCTCAGGCACCACTCATCCCGCCGGTGCTGACCGACTGCAAGGTCTGGGAACTCCAGTACTGGCAGTCGATGGGGAATCAGTTCGCAGAACTGGCCACCCAGGCTGTCGAGAAGCCATACCGCCACCAGATGGTGGGCCTCATGCTGATCCGCGCTGCATACACGGATGCACGTATCCAAGGTGTCACTGCCTTTGCTTTCGTTACTGAGCCGGAATACGTAGAGTACCTCAATAATGAGGTGCACTTTGTTTGCCGGCAGATTGGCGACATTGGCTTCAAGGGCTGGGAGTGTGCACCTTACGTTCACGTCTTCGATGAGGTGGAGACCAAGCTCGCTGCCACCGATCCTGACAGCTTCAACTGGTTTACCGCAGGGGTGCCTGACGAGCTACTCGCCGTTGAACGACCCTGATCCATCGGGTGTAAGTCTTTCGAGGCTTACACCCATTCTTTTTATATTAAGCCTACTTTTAGGTATGATAGAGGTAATGTTTAAGCCTCAACTCTTTTTCTATATCCCTACTATCGTATTGACGGTAGTTTTGGGGCTAATCGTTTTTCTTAATAATCCAAAGAAATTAACTAACCGTATCTTTCTGCTTTTTAGTATAGGAATATTCGGTTGGCTGGTGGCTCAGTTTGTTGCAGACATTGTCGGTAATATCGAATTATCACTAGCATTCATCCGCGTAACTGTCGCAGTATCAATTTATATTGGCTTTACATTCGTGGCACTTATTGACGCTTTAGCAAAAGAAGATAAGCCAAACAAAAAGTTGTGGTTGTATTCCGGCTTGGGCTTTATGTTGCTTTTGCCAGTTGCATTCTTGCCGACCACCGTGGAGTCGGTGACTCAGAAAAATTGGGGAGTAGAGGCAACATACGGAGATACATATGCTGTTTTTCTTTTGTATTCAATCTCAATCTTTCTTTTTACATTGTACTTGGCTTTTTTCAGAAAAAATCAACAGTCTAGTCGCGCAAGGACTCAGATTTTATTCGTTTATATGGGGATTGCGATAACTTTACTCGTAAATATATTCGGTAATTTCATCCTGCTGCCGTTTGGTTTACCCCAGCAATTTGGGGTTGCGATGAGTGTTGCGGCGGTTCTATTTATTGTGGGCTTTACTGGTTATGCAATTCTCAAGCACCGCCTCTTTAATATTCGTGCCGTCGTTGCTCGATCGTTAGCGTATGTGTTCTCCATCGGTGCTTTTGCCTTCCTGTACGCTTTTCTGGCCTTCGGATTGGCGCAAGGAGTCTTTCTCAAAAACATTCTCACTACTGAGCTCTCGCGTGAGATCTTTAACGTGGTGCTGGCGGTGCTGTTGGCCTTCACGTTCCCGACGATTCGTCGCTTTTTCGAAAAGATTACCGATCGGGTGTTTTACCGTGATCGCTATGATCCACAGCAACTTGTATCGGATATTGGTCGAGTGCTGGCATCGGAAATTCTTCTCGAGCAACTATCCAGTAAGGTGCTAGCAATTATCGACGCGCAAATGCGTTTGGCGACCAGCAACATAGTAGTGATGGGTGAGGATGGGATCTTTTACCAAACTCATGCTGATAAAATTCAGCAGCTATATCACGCACCGGAGCTTGCCAAGTTTAATAAGGGCACCACGATTGTTGATGAACTTACAGACATAGGTAAGCGTGAAATATTAGAACGGCATAATGTGCGGGCGGTTTTCCCGCTGCGCACCAAAGAATCGTTTGTTGGTTATTTGCTGTTGGGCGAGAAGCAGTCGGGGGATATTTTTTCGACCCAAGACGTGCAGACGTTGCAGATTATTTCTGACGAACTGGCGATTGCAATTAACAACGCGCGCTCTTACCAGGAGATTCAGCGCTTTAACGAGACTTTGCGTGAAAAAGTTCGTTTGGCGACGGCCGAGTTGCGCCATGCAAATGTTGAGCTCAAAGAACTAGATAAGGCCAAAGATGAGTTCATCTCGATGGCCTCGCATCAACTCCGGACGCCGTTGACGGCCGTGCGTGGCTATACCTCTATGGTGATGGAAGGAGACTTCGGTAAGGTTTCTAAAGAGCAGAAGGAAACGCTTAAGCAGTCGTTTGATGCGGCGACGCGTATGACGCGTTTGGTGGATGATCTCTTGAATGTATCGCGTATTCAATCCGGCAAGTTTAAGATTGAGCGGGCTGAAGTAGACCTTAACAAAGTATTGCCAGAAGAAGTCAGTATGCTTGCTACAGCAGCCGAAATGAAGCACGTCGACATTACACTTCATAAACCAAAGTCGCCAGTTCCAGTACTGCAAATTGATGAAGGCAAGACCAGACAGTGCTTGATGAACATGATGGATAATGCAATCTATTATTCATCTACTGCCACAAGTGGCGGTAAAGTGGATGTGTACTTGGAGGCGGACGCGGACTGGGTGAGCTTTAAGGTGAAAGACAACGGCATTGGCGTACCGAAGGCCGAGCAGGCAAAATTATTCCAGAAGTTCTATCGTGCACCGAATGCTCAAAAGACCCGTCCTGATGGTACTGGCCTTGGATTGTTCTTGGTAGGTAGGGTAACGAAAGATCAGGGCGGCGAGATTATTTTTGAGAGCGAAGAAGGCAAGGGTTCAACCTTTGGCTTTAAGTTGCCTGTGAAAGCTGCGGGTGAGGATTTGAGTGCGGCTGCTAAGTCGGAAGTTGCGGTAAAGTAACAGTTTATAAAACCCCATACCTGATGTTATGGGTTTAGTTTTCTTCAAAGTTTAAGATATACTACAAAGCATTATTTATGGATAAACTCAGCAAATCAGTTATTGGTGCCTTACACCTCGCTCCGTTACAAGGGTATGAGGGTTTTCCCGGTTACGAAAAAATAGAAGAGCTTGCGCTTGTGGACTTAAAGTCTTTTCAAGATGGCGGAATTGATGCTGTAATTTTTGAAAATAATTATGATTTGCCGCATTCGGAGCATATTACCGAAGCGAATTACAAAATTATGCTTGATGTAGGTAAGCAGCTTAAGCAGAATGCGCAGGTTCCACTTGGAGTAAACGTTTTATGGAATGACCATACGTCAGCACTAAAGCTCGCCAAAGGAATTGGCTTAGACTTCATACGCGTACCAGTTTTTGTAGATACCGTGAAGACGAGTTATGGCATTTTTGAGGGAGTCGGAAAGCGAGTAGCTGAATTGCGCAATGAACTCGGAATTGACGACGTTAAAATATATGCTGACATTCATGTAAAGCATGCAGTTAATGTATCAATAGAAACCATAGAGGAGTCTGCGGATATGGCAATTGATGCCGGGGCGGATGGAATTATTCTGACAGGTAAATGGACAGGTGATTCGCCCGACACAGTTGAGCTGAAAAGGGTTCGTACTGCTGTAGGTGATTTTCCGATTATTGTTGGGAGCGGTGCTGATAAGGACAATATTCAGCAGCTTTTTGAGGTTGCTGATGCGACTATTGTTTCAACTTCATTAAAAGACGGTGTAGTTGATGCAGCGCATACGAATTTAGCGAGCTGGGAGCAAAGAATTTCTGAAGAGAAAGTTCGGGAGTTTATGGATGCAGTTCGTTAGTGAGGTAATGTGGCTACCTAGCCACCAGATAGGATAAGCGGTATAATTGGTTGCAATGGAAGGTGATACACAGAAGGCTGCTGTTCCGGCAGCAAATGAAAAGGCTGATGTCGTCGTCGTTGAAGACGACCCGTTTATTTCGCGTATGTATCAAGTAAAGCTTGCCAAGGCTGGCTATCACATCGCGATGGGCGTGAATGGCCGGGAGGCAGTCGCGCTTATTACTCAACACCAACCGCGCTTGGCTTTGGTGGACATTAATATGCCCGAGATGACTGGGATAGAGGCGGTGAATCAGCTCAAGAACGATGGCTATGATTTTTCGCGCACCAAAATTGTTTTTTTGACCAATTCAAACAATCCCAACGACATCGAAAAAGCTAAGTCGATGGGGGCCGATTATCTTATTAAGGCCGATCAAACCCCGCGGGGAGTTTTGGAGTTGATTCGTCAAAAGCTCGGCGAAGTGTCTAGTTAAGCACCTGTAAGCATAAGCGAGTTGCGCTTGCTTCGGTCAGGAGATAGACTAAGAACATGCAGTTGATCGATCTCGGCATGTTTTTAGTGATATTTTTGGTGTTCTATTTGCTGGGGGCTGGGTTCGTCAAAATTATTCATCTCATTCGCAAGGACAAGAGTAAGAACTATCGCATAGGGGTAGTAATTTTTGCCCTGCTCGTTGCCGCAATGATTACGTACAACAATCTCGGCCGCTGGGATAGTCGCTATGCGGATCCGGCACAACTTTTTCAAACCCAGGAAGGAAATTAGATGACACAAATGAAGAAGCTTGAGGATTTAATCGTACGCGACAAACGCGTGTTGGTGCGGGTCGACTTTAACGTGCCGATTCATAATGGGCGCGTGACCGATGAGCTACGTATTGAAGCGGCTTTGCCAACTATCCAATACCTACTCAGCCAGCGGGCTAAGGTAATTCTGGCGAGCCACTTGGGTCGTCCAGATGGTAAGCCAGATCAGAAATATTCACTCGAACCAGTGGCGGTATTGTTGTCTAAACTGCTAAAGCGCGAAGTGTTATTTTTGCACGACTGTGTTGGCGAAGACATTGAAGAGAAAGTGATGCAAATGCGTTCAGGCCAAGTGGCGCTTTTAGAAAATCTACGTTATCACGCCGAAGAAGAGGCGGGGGATGCCACCTTTGCACGCGGACTGGCAAACTTGGGTGAGGTGTATGTGGATGATGCGTTTGCGGTGGCGCATCGAGCACATGCCTCAGTGGTGGGGGTTCCCAAGCTTTTACCTCATGCCGCTGGAAAGTTATTGCAAGCTGAGGTCTCTACGCTCACAGGCCTGATGGCAGCACCAAAAAAGCCGTTTGTGGCAATTATTGGTGGCGCGAAGATATCTGACAAAATTGAATTCATGAAGAACCTCATGAAGAAAGCCGATACCATAGTGATTTCTGGAGCGATGGCGAATACCTTCCTTGCCGCGCAGGGGCATAATATGCGCGAGAGTGTGTTAGATAAAAAAGGTTTTGCGGTGGCGCGTGAAATTTTAGCGACTGCCCAACGCAAAAATATTGAAGTCATTTTACCGGTTGATGTAGTGGTGGCTTCGAGCCCATCCTCCAAGCGTACGCGAACTGTTACCGTCGGGCAGCTTGATGATGGTGATATGGCGCTTGATATTGGGCCAGCCAGCACCACAAATATTCATGTGGCCCTGCAGGATGCGCAGACTATTTTTTGGAATGGAACACTTGGCTACACCGAAGAAGAGGCCTTTCGTACCGCTTCAACTGCGGTTGCCAAAACCATTGCAAGCTCTAAGGCGCTTTCGGTGATTGGTGGTGGCGACACAGCTGGCTTTATAGATTCAATTGGCATGAATAGTAAGTTTGGGTTTGTTTCAACTGGTGGCGGAGCTGCCCTCGAGTTGTTGTCGGGTAAAAAATTACCAGCGGTAGTGGCATTAAGTAGGTAGGAGAACATGATGGTGGCTAAAAAACCGACTCAAAAGAAAACCTCTAAAGTTCATAAGTTTGTCGGCCGCGATAAAATCGAGGCGCATCTTTCGCAGCAGGACCGAACCTATCGTTTTCTGTTCTTCTTAAGCTTTAGCTTGAATGTTATCTGGTTTATGATTTTTCTCTTTATGCTGTATTGGCTCTACACTCCGGCGAGCGATAATGTAATTATTAATAATGGGATTAAGCGTTACTGTGATCCGAATGGTAAAGCCGCGAAGTTCTACCAAAACCCTGAAAACACCAATGAGCCTAGTCGAGATGTTTGGCAGCGGGTGTGTGAAGGTCCATCGGCTTCCAGTGCGAACGAATAACTTATAGCTAGCGACTTTAAAAAAACCGCCTGACTTGAGGTGGTTTTTTAGAGTGGTGCGCCAGTGTCGAAATTAGCTGGAGCTACGGGTGCAGGCTGAGGTGGGTTGGCAGTTATACTCGGTGATATTTGTGGACTTGGAATCGGTGGTGGGGACTGGATTGGGGCAAGTGGTGCTTGAGATGGTTGAGGTATCGGGCCAGCTGCAGGAGCAGGGTACAGAGGTCGATCAAAATGGATAG
>JAUPVH010000002.1 GCA_030917125.1 Patescibacteria group bacterium
TTAAAGCTGTTGATACATTTTATCACGTGTGAGACCACCAAAGATGAGCTAAGCTTAGCTAATTTGCATAAGTAGAGGGATACTAACGACTGAGATGACTGTCGAGGTGAGCATGACGGCACCAGCAAGTTCACTACTGAGTTTATATTTTTCCGTGAGAACAAAGGCGGTTACGGCTGTTGGTGTGGCCGCTAGTAACGTTTGTAGCTCTATGCTGGCTCCATCAAGGGTTGTGAGGCCTAGGAGGGCTATAAAGAATAGCGGGAGTACAGTCAGCTTGAGTCCGGAGGCAATCGTGATGCTCAGCCAGTGAGATCGTGTGAAGCGATGACGGGTGAGAAATCCGCCGAGCGCGAACAGTGCCAGCGGCGATGCGGTTTGAGCAAGTAGCTGGAGTGGTGTTGCGATGAAGTCGGCTGCAGTTTTAGGTATCGGAATGATAGCCAGGATGAGACCGACGGCGAGTGCGACAATGATAGGGTTTTTTATGAGGCTCTCAGCGATATGGCCACCACCTCGAGATTTTCTGAGCCAGATTTCGATGATGATTAATGAACTGACGAGTGCGGTCGTAAAAAAGACCACCGAAACTGTCGTTATGACTTCTTTTGAGATATCCGGGGTCATGACTTGGGCAAGTGGAATCCCGAGAAAAATTGAATTTCCCAATATGGCGGTCAAAAAAATAGTGACGCGAGTTTTTGTTGGAAATGGCAAGCACACACTAATTCCCGCAAACAGTAGGGCTGCGATGAGAGAAATGACCGTAGACGCAAGCAGCGTGAGTTGCAGAGATGATGTTGAAAGATCGAGCTTCATTAAGCTGAGGATGATTAAAGCTGGCAAAGCGATGAAGTAGACAAAGTTATTGAGCGGATTCACCCAGCGATTTTCTGCAATACGATTGCGTGTCAGAATGTAACCGGCAGCAATGATGAGAAAAATTGGGAGAGTGGCGAAGAAAGTATTCATACTTGTTATGTTTTATCATAGCAAACTCTGTTGGTTTTTATAGGGCTGTGCCTTGCTCGCAGGAATCCGATAGAGTCTTTATAATAAAGATTATGTTTCTCCCCGAATGGTTTCATCGCACCCTACGCATTCCGTATCTGCTCAAAGTTACAAAGACCGGTAAGGGGAAGCCGCTGATCTTTCTGCATGGCCTGGCTTCTTTTAAGGAGATTTGGGCACCAGTTGTGGAGGATTTATCGCGTGATTACCAATGTATATCTGTAGATCTTTTGGGGCACGGTAGTAGTCCAAAGCCAACCCATATGCGCTACACTCCGCATGACCATCTCAAATCCGTTCGCTGGACACTATTTTGGCACGGCGTTTGGCGTCCATGCACTGTAGTTGGGCATTCTATGGGAGCGCTACTTGCCACGCGTTGGGCGGTGATGCATCCACGTAAGATTCATCGGTTAGTTTTGGTTGCCATGCCGATTTACGAGGCTCGTTCGGCCGCCGGTGGTAAAAAGAGACTGGAAGGCTTAATAGATGCTGGATATTTGATGTTTTATCGAGCTTTGCGCACTACGCCACGTCGTTGGGCGGTCCGCTCGGCGAAGGCACTCATGCGCCGCTCCCCGAGCCTTGTGGGGCAAGCTACACTTGATGAAACTACTTGGTATCCAGTAGTAAGCTCTCTGCAGAATACCGTTGAGTTACAAACGGTAAGTACCGATATAAAATCACTTGATGAGTCTCTGCCCGTTACGGTCGTGTACGGCACACTTGATCAATTGGTTTTAGCTAATAACTTGAAGAAGGCCTTTTTGGGAAGACCACATACCAGAGTCATGCGGGTGCTCGCTCCCCATGAGTTAACTCCACGGTTTTGTCGCGCCATCGTACGCGCCATTAAAACTAAGGAAGATCCGTGGTATACCATGCAGAAAATGAAAGCCCACTCGTAATGGAGACGTCCCCCAAAAAAGATCGGGAAAGAAAATTGATTGAGCAGTTCCTTGCGGTTACCCCGTACTTCCGCGGGTATCGTTTTGGTTTTTATGATGAAAATCCAGATTTGGTATATGAGCGCAATGGTGATCAGCTAGGTTTCGAGAGTATTTGGGTTTTGCCTTCGCGCGATAGTCATTGTCGCTTGGATGCATCGACGTGCTCACTGTGGCTGCCAATCCAGGCGACCTCTCATCGAGATTTGGTTGCTGTGCAGGCAGAGCTAGCTCGTACGCTCTTTGAGCATCTGCGTCATTATAAATTACCAACCGTGATTGTATTTACCCTGCAAACGCCGAGTATCCAACTCGAGCAAGTTGCTGCTCATTTTGCGCTACCTGAAGTGGTGGAACATAACATCGCTGACTATTTTATTACTGATGGTCAGCGGTCTTTGCAGTTGACTGAAACTCGACGTATTTAGGTTTTAATGCCGCACTTGGCAGTATTTGGCGCACTCTAAGACGAGGTCGAGATCGTCGGTAATTGTAAACAGTCCTAAGTCCGCTTCAGTTATGTAGCCATCTGGGTGGAGCATGTAGTGCTCCATAAAGCGTCGCAGGGGCTGCCAATAGCTAGTGCCAATACAGAATATTGGGATGCGTTCAATTTTGCGGGTTTGTACAAGCGTGATAAGTTCGAAAAATTCATCCATTGTCCCGAAGCCACCTGGAAAGAATATATACATTGAAGCCGCAAAGCTGAGCGCCATTTTACGTGCGAAGAAATAGTGAAAACGAAGCGACTGGTTGAGGTATTCATTGACGGCTTCACCGGTGCTTAGCTCAATGGTGAGGCCGGCTGATATCCCCCCGGCTTCAAGGGCTCCGCGGTTGGCGGCCTCCATAATTCCTGGACCTCCTCCGGTTACGACAGCAAATTGCTTGTCGGTTACAAAGCGAGCGGCCAGTTGGCGCGCTTGTTCGTACTCTGGCGAACTTGGCAATGAGCGAGTTGAACCAAAGATCGATACGCTGTCGGGTAATTTGCTTAAGAAATCAAAGGCGGCATGAAATTCGGATTCTATTCGATCGAGGCGCTGCGCAGTATCATTGCCATCGGCCTCGGTTTTGGAGGCATGTTCTTGATACTCACGTAAGGTTCGTAAATCTCGGCTCTGCATAGTTCTATTGTAGCAAAACATAAGCTTTATTTGGCGGGATGTTTGGCGTTAGTGTGAGGCGTGTGCCACAATAGTTCTCATGAAAATAGTTAAGCGCCTGTTAGCTACTCTTCTCTCTCTATTGATCGCAAGTTTAATTGCGGCTTGGAGTACGTTGGCGATAATCGGCTCGGCAACTGCCATTAATCAACTGATTGTCGCAAGTAAGGGCTATGAGATTGTCGCTTCGCAGACGCGTACGGCAGCGCTTTCAAGTGCAAACATTCCCGAGCAATATCAGGCAACTATTACGCAGGCCTTTGAGAAAAGTATTACTGATCAACAGATAGAAAAAATTGTACAGCCACTGCTCGTAGACATCGTTGGTTGGCTTGATCAGCCTGCAGGAACGCCGGCACCACAGCTGGTGCTAAATTTGAGCCCCTTAAAACTGCAACTTGAAGCGGAGCTACAGCAAGCTGAGATCACGGAAATCGAGAAAACAGCCCTGGTAGCTCAAGTAGCAAAGCAAATCCCCGATCAGATAGATCTGGCACAGGCTCAGGGCTTGGCCGGAGGGCAAGGGGCAGCTACACAAACTCCTACCTCACCATCAGCTCCCGAAGCCACCCTAGTATCAGTAAAATCAGCTTATACGGTGCTGCAGCAGTTCGCATTAATTGGCTTAGGAGTGCTGCTTGTACTCTTGGCCCTGATGATATATTTGAGCCGTAAAGATGGACGGGCGATGCTGAGACGGCCGGCTTGGTCATTTATATCTGCCGGTCTTCTCATGACGCTCATTTGGCTGATCTCGCGTGTTCTGCCGGTAGATCAATCGCAACAGACTCTTGTGATTGCAATGAGTGTGGCTCGCGAGGTAACGGGTATTGTCGTTTGGTATAGTGCAGCATCGCTTCTTGTTGGAGCGGCACTTTATGGTCTGTCTTTCTTGCTCAAGGCTCCTATCGCGGTAACGAGTTCAGTTCCAATTGCCACACCACCCACAACTCCTATCTCACAACCGCAGCCCCAAGCTACTGCACAGCCTTCGACTAGTCAGCCAGAAGCTTCTCAACCCAATAAAGACCGTTAGACAATTCCAGTGCGGTTTTTCCAGCGGGGCTTTCGGAGCTCATATTGAATCAGCGAAGCAAATAGCATCAGCATAATCGCAATATTGGTTACTGGTGCAACGAGCTGGGCGGCGATGTCTTGCTTGGCTTCAAGGGCAATTAAGATGCGGGTGAGTATCGCTGCGGCCAGGGCAATTGCAATTGAGATGAAGTGAACTTGTGTACCTATTACGAGACTGTAGACGAGAATAATGACAGGTGAGGAGAAGACAAAACAGCCGGCAATAACCAGAAAAATTGTTAATGGGAAATGGAAGCGCAGGGCTGGGTAGAAGCGCTGGATATTATCTTCGATAATCCCGCGCAAGCCGAGGTGGTTCTGGCTGGTAGCCAAATCACTGGCCCGGAATAGCTGAGCGTGTAAGCCTTTGTGGCGAGCTCGGTGGAAAAGCTCTTGATCTTCAAGCGGGCTGGCCTTTACATCTTCAAAGCCCCCGAGTCGACGAATTTTGGCGCTATCAAACGCAATAATTGAACCATGGGCGGTGGAGCGCTCAGGGGCATGTTCTTGCAAAAATCCGCTTGGATAGGCGGCGAGCATCAGATACTGATTGTGGCTCAAGATAGTTTTTTGGGCTAACGATTTGTTTTGGTCGGCAGAAAGGAGCGAGAGAACATCGAGCTTTTCTTGTTCAAGAAGCATGGCGATTTGAGCGAGGGTGTTGGGGAGTAAGACGGTGTCGGCAGAAATCAACACGGCATATTCGCCGCTGGCTTGTTTGAGGAGCTGGTCGGCTGCCCAGGCATCAACACCCCAGCCGGTTTCAATTGGGTCGATCGTGATGAGTTTTAAGCGCTTATCAGTAAAATTTTCAGCAATTTTTTTGGTGTTATCCTCGCTGCCGAGATCAGTGAAAAGCACTTCAAAGTCAGGGTAGTTTTGACCGAGCGCAGCCAAAAGCGTTGAGGAGATATTTTCTGCCTGGTTATAGGCATGGGTCATGATGGTAATGCGAGGCCACTCATCAAGACGCTGAGTTTTGGGCCTACGGAATACAGCAAAGTTATGGGCAATCAAGAGAATTTGAGCGATGGAGAAGAGCGTACAAAACGTGAGAATGTAATCGAGGCGGGCAGGGCCTAAATTAAATGGGTCGGCAATAAACAGAATCAGTTGCGTGAGCCAGAAGCCGACAACCCCATTAAGCCACATAAAGTTGGTCCAGGCTCTTCGAAATTGTTTTGATTGAGCGTCTGATGAGTACTTGAGGAACATGGCGGCATTGAGCGCGTACAGCCCAACTAACAATCCGGCAAGCAGTGAACTCGGCCAAAAAACAAGAGCGCTTAAAGCGGCGCTCGCGCAGTAGATCCAAAAAGAAAAGCGAATCGTTCGGCGGGCTCCCCATTGCGTGGCGATGGAGCGAATATCGGCGGCACGATCTGGAATAATATCTTGAATGGCACCCAGTGCATGCGAGGCCATTCCCCATAAAAAGAAGGCCACTGTAGGCACCCAAAGAATGGCTGCCTGGGGACTCACCACAAAGCCAAACACTGCCGGCAAAACAAAGTGAAAGGATGAGTTAATCGAGTCGAGAACCGGAATTTCTTTAAAACGGAGGCCTTTGAGTGAATACGTAATGGCAAGAATGACCGTCAATGCCAGTACTATTTTTCCGTTTTGTCCAACCAGCGAACCAAGCCACGCTAAGCCTACTATGTTGGTGACGATAATTGCACCCCATAAAGCAGCACGAGCTTGAGGCGCTACAATCGAACCCTCTAAGCTGCCTTTGCGAGGATTTTTCAGGTCGGATTCGTAATCGTAGATATCGTTCACGCCGTAAACAAGCAGGTTGTACGGCAACAGAAAGTAGATAAGGCCCGCCCAAAAAGTTTGATCGAGCTGTCCGCCCGATAGTAAATAAGCAATCGCAAAGGGGAAGGCGGTATTAACCCAGCTAATCGGCCTTGAGGCGGCGAGAATTTGACGGAGTTTTTTGAGTGCCGGTGTTTCGCCGGCCTTTGACTTGTGGGGGTGGGGCTTGGTTGTGTGATTCATAGCGTGAATAGATGTAGTCCCAAATGACTGGTCCTGCATACAATGCTACCACCAAGTAGGCTAAATCTTCTATTGGCCAGCTGATTATTTTAAAGCCAAGCACTTTTGCCCAGTCGTAGCGCACGATTGCTAGGCTGGTGAGATAGGTGTTAAAGACCACCATCATCAGGTAGAGAATCACGCCGGCGAGCAAGAGGTGTTTTCTTGGTTTTGGATTGGGGTCAATCCTGTGAATTGCCAAGATGACGATCAGCATAAAAACAGCATTGAGGAGGAGGTAGGTTAAATTTTTCATTTTTTATGCCTCGCTATGTAATATCGTTTTGTAGTAGCGTCAATAATCAGAACCGAATAAATCAACAGAATCAAAAAGAAAACTTCTTCGATCGGCAGGTTTGGCGTAATGATATTAAGACCTAGGGTGTAGCGGGGGTTTGTGTAGAAAATACCCAAAAGAATTCCGGCAATATCCCACGCCAGAAACAGTGCAAGTAATACTAATATAGTAATAATTGTGGCTTTTTTCGCATTATTATTCCGAAAAGCGACCAGTTTCCAGCGCCAATCGCATAGGGTGAGCCCACCGATGCTGATAGCTAATATCGCGGCGTATGTCCAGCTAGTCTCGAGTAATTGCATATATCTATAGTATACTGAATTCTAATGAAAAAGCAGACGAAGAAAAAAGCTCAGCGCACAGCGATTGTCATTGGTGCCGGCATTGGTGGACTGGCTACGGCCGCCCGGCTCGCCAAAGATGGCTGGAAAGTGACAATTCTTGAAAAAGAAGCCCTGATTGGTGGAAGAGCACATCGCATCGATCAGGATGGGTATCGATTTGACACTGGTCCGACAATATTAATGATGACCGATGTCCTCTACGATACCTTCGCGTACTGCGGTAAAGATTTCGATGACTACATCGATTTAAAGCAGCTCGAGCCAAACTATCAGGTATTTTTCCCGGATGGGCAAAAAATTGAAGTGAGTTCCAACTTACCGCGCTTTGCCAAGGAACTTGCCAAGATTGACGAAAAGGCGCCTGAGCAGTTTTATCGTTATTTTGCAGACGTAGCAAAAATTTACCGCTTGGCTCGCGGGCAGTTTATTGATAAGAATTTTGATAAGCTGACAGATTTTATTAATGTAAAGGCTGGTTTGGAGCTAGCTAAGGGGCGCGGGCTCTATAAGCTCTATAATTTTGTGTCACGCTATTTTACCGACCCGCGTTTGAGGCAGTTGTTTTCGTTCCAATCTATGTACCTGGGTGTAACGCCATATGAGGCACCAGCGGTGTACTCGGTAGTGAGCTATATGGAGACAGGTCTTGGAATTTGGTATCCAAAGGGCGGCATGCATGCCCTCCCTCGAGCATTTGGTAAGCTGTGTGAGGATTTGGGTGTTGAA
>JAUPVH010000023.1 GCA_030917125.1 Patescibacteria group bacterium
GCCGCCACCGCGTTTGGTATGGTTGTCGGTGCAATTTGGTACTCGGAATTACTGTTTGGAAAGCAGTGGATGAAACTCGCTGGCAAAAAAGCTTCTGACCTGCAGAATAACGCTGGTAGCTCCTATTTACTGACAGGACTCTTATGGTTGCTCATTGGTTATGTTCTGGCTCATTTTGTACAGTACACATTTGCTGACACCTGGCTAGAAGGCGCGATTACTGGCTTTTGGCTATGGACCGGCTTTGTATTTGCTCCTCAGCTGATTCACGCGTTATTTGATGGGAGTTCTAAAAAACTTTTAGCGATTAACGCCGGCTACACACTCGTTGCGCTATTAGGTATGGGGGTAATTCTGGTAGTTTTGCCAAACTAACACCAGACACACGATATGGCTTCTCAACACGGGTTACCTACCGCAGAATTTGTAAGGTTTTTAAAAAATCGTGAACTGTCTGAATTCTATCTTTCGGTTTTTGCGAAAGGTTTAGCTCGCGGTAGTATTTTAATATTTGTACCAATCTATCTGTTGCAGTTAGGGTTCTCCTTGCGAGAGGTGGCGCTGCTCTACATCGCTAAGTTTGTGCTGTTCTTAATCGCCAGCCCCATTGGTATGTGGAGTAACTCGCGTTTTGGCATTAAGAAGACAATGGTCGCGGGAGATATCATCCTGATTGGCTATTTAGCTGCCGTGGTGATGCTATCTCAGCAACCCCAGTTGTATTATTTGCTGGCTATTTTGTATGGATTAGCGTCAGGTTTATACTTGTCGGCCTATCATATTGAATTTACGCACGCTAAAGATCGCAAACATGAGGGTGAGGAAATCTCAATTGGTAAGGTGTTGATTATTATTGCTCAGGCTATGGCTCCTCTTCTTGGAGCGGTCTTAATCACATTGGGCTCGTACCAACTAAACTTCATCGTTGCGGCCGCAATTATCATGCTATCGGTTGTACCTCTGTTTATGTCGCCAGATTTCCGCACCAAACCATATAAATTTAATCTGAGAAGTTTGCGTACCGCAGATAGTAAACGTAAAGCCTTATCGTATGCTGGATTTGGCATCTTACAGCTAGGTAATGATATTTTTTGGCCGCTCTTCATTTACTTGGTGCTGCAAAATGTCTTAGAGGTGGGTGTGCTGGTTTCCTTATCAATGGCAATCACGATTTTTGGGGTGCTGTGGTATGGAAGGAGGGTTGATGCCGGAGCGCGCCAGGGTTTGGTGGCGGGCGTTTGGGCACAGGCACCAAGTTGGCTGGTGCGTCTGTTTGTTACGACTCCGCTGAGTGTAACGTTAGCAAATTTTTATTCGAATTTTACCTACCATCTGTTAGACGTAGCTTATGAGAAAGTAATTTATAGTGATGCCGGCAGTTCATCAGATTGGTCAAACTACTTTCTGTTTCGAGAGCTCTACGTAACCGTTGGTCGCGTGGCACTCTTGCTTGTATTGTTGGTCTTTGGTCGCATAGAAATCCTGTTCGTGGTCTGCTTCTTTATGAGCTTTAGTTATCTGGCGCTCTTGAAGCGCCTACCAAAAACATAAGCTTTTTGGCTGATGTGTGAGATTTTTCACTGCTTCTCCTCAGCCTTCGGTGGCATACTGAAATCACGGTAAGACGAAAGGAGGTTCTACTATGAAACAACCAATACGTCGGTTCCGTAAAGCACCAAAAAATCTCGTTCGCGACATGCGCACAATTGATGAGCTGTTGGACGAGATGGCGACAAAATGGGCTATGAAGGCCGAACGGCTCAATAGCTTGCAGCTCAAACGCAGACAGACAATCCGCTAAGAGCAAAACGGGGGAGCCCGACTCAGCACTCGACTTAGTATCGGCACGCAGCTTGGTTGGTATAAGTCGGTGCGGGAATAATCCACCATTTATTTGAAAAATCGAAAAAACCGCTCCCGCCTGTAGAAATTTCTGCAGACGGGAGCGGTTTTATGGTTTACGACAGATTGGCGCTATGGTAGTATTTGACCTATGGAACGACAAAGCATCAAGCTCCACACAATTCTCGTCCTTCGCACTGCGCAGGCGGATTTGCGTGCTCGCTACGTTTCATAACAAAGCTTTAGTCGAGAACAAATAACCGCCTCACGTAAAAAGAGGCGGTTTTTAGTTCTCGGTCGCACCTTATAAATAAGCTAGCCCTAGGAGGGGAAATGGCGAAGCCAAGCGGAAGTAATCGTCCGGAGTTCAAGGTGAAGGGGCCGAATGGGCCAATGAGAGGCCTGCATCAGAAGCTTTCTGCGCGCTTTGGTCGCGGATCGGTGGTCGTGCAGATCTCTGGCCGCAGCGAGTGCCGCGTGGTTGTGAAGAACGCCGATGTCGATGAGGTTCGGCACTATCTCGCCGGAATGGGTTTGAGCATGATCTGACTCATCGAGCAAACTTGGGGTGGAGTCGATACAACTTAAGTCGACAAGACTCTCTTTCGCCTTCAGGGAAACCTGGGGGCTTATTTTTTTTGGTATAATACTTCAGATATGGCAGAAGTAAAACTTTATTCTTGGAACGTCAACGGTATTCGTGCGGTGTTGCGCAAAGATGAATTTGTTCCGTTTGTAAAAAACCATCAGCCGGATATCTTGTGCCTGCAAGAAACCAAGGCCAAAGAGGGGCAAGCCGAGATTGATCTGCCAGAATACACAGAATATTGGAATTCGGCTGAGCGCCCAGGCTATTCTGGTACGGCAATTTTTTCTAAACAGCCCGCGCTAAACGTGGTGAATGGCCTACCGATAGACATTGCCAAAAAGTATGAGCTCACCGATGGTTATGGCAATGCCGAGACCGAAGGACGCATTACACTCGCGGAATATGAAAAGTTTTACTTGATGACCGTGTACACACCGAACTCGAAGCGGGACTTATCGCGACTCGATTTTCGCCACCAACATTGGGATAAGGCTTTTCTTGAGTACTGCAAAGAATTGGAGAAAACTAAGCCGGTGGTATTTTGTGGCGATTTTAATGCCGCCCATACGGAAGAAGATTTGGCGCGACCGAAAGATAATGTTCGTAACGCTGGTTTTACGGTAGAAGAGCGCGAAGGTTTTCAAAATCTCATCGATGCTGGGTTTGTTGATACCTTCCGCATGTTCCACGAAGGTAATGGCTTTTACACGTGGTGGAGCAATTTTGGCGGGGCACGATCTCGTAACGTTGGTTGGCGCATCGATTATTTTCTTGTTTCCGCTTCATTGAAGGATAAAGTGAAGGCCGCCGAGATTCATCCAGATGTGATGGGCTCCGATCACTGTCCGGTCAGTCTTACGCTTTCCTTCTAGATTCGCTATACTATAAAGCATGACAAGTTTGAGTAGTTTTTTGCGTCGTGTGACTAGTATTGGGGTCGTTAGTATCGCCTTAGCGCTACTAAGCTTTTATTTTTTTGCTTCTCCTGGCCGTGCTGCAGCGACAATTGTAGTGAACTCATCTGCTGATTCTGCAGCCGACGATGGATTTTGCACTTTCAGGGAGGCTATCCTGGCTTCAAATTCAAATACCGCTTCGGGGGCTACTCCGGGAGAATGTATATCAGGGGATTCTGGTGTTGATTCAATTAACTTTAATATAACTGGAACGGCAGACTTCACAATTGATGGTCAGAATGGCTATACGATTCAGCCAAGCGGTGGCTTACCGAACATAACTGAGACAGTAACTATTGATGGATACTCACAGCCTGGAGCACGAGAGAATACTGCTGTTGCACCAGAGCCGCTGAATGGCCGGCTGCTTATTGAGCTGCAAGGATCACCAGGCCTTGGCATGCCTAATATACAAGCAAATTCGAGTATCATACGGGGGCTCGTGATAAATAGCTTTGACAGCTCAGGTGTCATTATCTGGGGTGATGATATCCAAATATTAGGCAACTATATCGGCACCGATCCAACTGGTTTAATTGCGCAACCAAATGCGCTCAACGGAATTAATGGTAACAATTTGGGCACTTCTGATAGAGCTATAATTGGCTCAACCAATCCGGCTGACAGGAACGTTATATCTGGCAATGCGGGTGCTGGCATAACTCCTAACGTTGGAGAAGACGGCTGGATAATAAAGGGTAATTATGTTGGACTCGGGGCTGATGGAGTGACGCAGGTTGGGAATAGTGCGCCGATAAACGGCCCAGGTGGGCTTTCTATAGATAACTGTAGTGACACTGTTGTCGGTGGCCCGGAGGCTGGTGCTACAAATGTAATTTCTGGCAATAAGAACTTTGGTGTATTTCCTGATAATGTGACCAACCTCAAAATTCAGGGAAACATTATCGGGCCAGACTGGAAGGGAGACCCTATTCCGGGTAACGTTCAGCTCGGGGGTATTGGCTTGCCAGCAATTAACGGTCCATTTGTCGATACCTTGATAGGCGGGGTGAGCCCTGGCGAGGGCAATGTTATTGCTCATAATAATGGTTCAGGTATTTCTGTGGTAAGTGTATTTTTTAGTGGAAATCTTCTTTATGAGGCAGAAAATATTTCTATTCTGGGAAATAGTATTTATAGTAACTCAGCAAATAACACGTTTATTATCAGCGAATCAGGGCTAGGTATTGATTTGATGGATGGAGAGTTTAGCAATATGTCTTCAACAACTCTCGGACCCACACCTAATGATTCGGGGGATGGTGATAGTGGACCAAACAACTTTATTAACTTTCCCATTATCAATAGTGCTACTCAAAACCTCCTCAAGCTAAATCTCAATATAGACCTTGATGCCGCAGATAGTCCGGGGAATCAGTATCGAGTAGAAATATTTGCTAATGATTCGACTGACCCTTCTGGTTATGGAGAGGGACAAAGCTTTCTAGGCTATGCTAACCTTACTCCGGGAAACGATCAGAATATTGAGCTTGATCTGCCGACTGGCACTAATCTAACGGGCAAGGTACTTTCGGCTACGACAACCGCTATTGATGGAACCAAGACATATGGTTTTGGTTCTACAAGCGAATTTAGCTTAGCAAGTAATGTATCAATCTTGGCTTTGCCAGGTATGACAGATTCTGAAATGGGGCAGTTGGCAGCCACAGGGGATTCATTATGGATATACGGATTGAGTGCAATGAGCTTGATATCTTGTGGTGCGACGATAATATATTTGTATCGACGTAAGACAACCGTCTAGACAAAGCTATGCTTATCTGATACAATTTGTACTCGTTATGGCTAAAAAGAACGCACGACAAATTGTTGTCCTCAAGAACCCGGAAACGGGGTCTTTGTACTACACACGTAAAAGTGCCCACAATACTCCAGATAAGCTGGAAATGAAAAAGTACGATCCAAAAAGTCGTAAGGTTGCCACATTTGTAGAAAGCAAAGTGAAACTCGGCGGATAATAACGTCAAAATATACTAGAGGCCCGATCAAGGGCCTTTTTTGTTACTTGACCAGTGCTGGTTGCTAAGAGTAGCATACTAAGCATAACAGGGAAGACCTATGCTTAAAAAAATATCATTACTAACC
>JAUPVH010000024.1 GCA_030917125.1 Patescibacteria group bacterium
CGTCGCATCATCAAGTGGCTTTATAGAGGGAGAATTTACGACCGTTGCCTGCACACCCTCTTTTGCCAGGAGCTCAGCTGCCTTCAGTGCTTCGTACGCCAACGGACCAGCAACAATGAGTGCAACGTCAGTACCCTCGCGCCAGACTTGCGCTTTACCAAGTTGAAAAGGCGAATCCTCGGTAGTAATGACTGGCGTCTTTTCTCGAGCCAACCGTAAATACGCTGGTTTTCGACTATGCGCCAGTGCCAGCGTGGCCTTACGAGCTTCGTGAACATCGCACGGCACAACCACCATCATATTGGGTAGTGCTCGCATCATCGCGATATCTTCGAGCATCTGATGTGTTCCCCCATCTGGACCAACCGAAACCCCGGCGTGCGAACCAACAACGATTACCGGCTGCTCATTCATGCATATAGCCACACGAATTTGATCAAAATTACGTCCAGGCGAAAAAGCAGCGTAGGAACTAATAAATGGCGTCTTGCCCACTGCAGCCAAGCCAGCACCAACCGCGGCCATATTCTGCTCGGTAATCCCCACTTCTACAAACCGCTCGGGATATTTCTTCATAAAAGCTTCCATCTGGGTCGATTCGGTAAGGTCGGCGCACAGTGCAACTATTCGCTCATCTTGATCGGCCGCGAATACTAAGCCTTCGCCAAAGCCTTTGCGGTTAGGCACGTGCTCAATGGTGTCGGTAAATAATTGTTGAGATAAATGCTCTGAATATTTACTCATGCTCGCTCCGTATTTTTCCTCGTAAAGTTCTCAACTCTTTGAGTGCCACTTTTGCCTGCTCGTCTTTTGGCGGATCGCCGGCAACATCTTTCAAGCCCGGTGGCATACCGTGCCAAACCGGTTCATTTTCCATAAAATCTACACCCTTACCCGGAATAGTGTGAGCAATAATGACGGTTGGCCGCTCAAAAATCGCTTGGGCATGTTCGCAAGCGGCAACTACCTGCTCAATATTATGACCATCAACTTCAATAACGTGCCAACCAAAGGCCTGCCATTTCATGGCTAGTGGCTCCAGCGGCATAACCTGTTCAGTAAAGCCATCGATCTGAATATTGTTTCGATCAACAATAACGGTAAGGTTATTAAGTTTTTTTGCAGCAGCAAACAATATCGCCTCCCAAATAATCCCCTCATTGAGTTCGCCATCACCCGTTAAACAATACACATGCTGCTTGGTGCCATCGATCTTAAAGCCGAGCGCCATACCGGCAGCCTGGGGTAGGCCAATACCAAGTGGACCAGACGTATTCTCAATGCCCGGCAAACGCGTACGTTCCGGATGACCTTGCAAGCGAGTTCCAAATTTTCGCAACGTTTTGAGTTCGGTTTTTGGAAAATATCCCACTTCAGCCATCGTGGCATATAAAACCGGTGCGATGTGTCCGTTTGAGAGTACCACTCGATCGCGCTCAGGCCAATCTGGATTTTTTGGGTCGTATTTTACAACTTCATAAAATAGAGCAGTAAACACATCTGCCATTCCGAGTGGGCCAGCTGAGTGCCCCGAACCAGCTTCCACGAGCATTTCGATAATTTCTTGTCGAATTGCATTAGCTTTGAGCTCGAGATCTTTCACCGAATGGCGCATTAATTTAGGCCTTCCATGATTTCATGATACCGAGTTAAGACGCTGTCAGCACCAAATAGATAACTGTTCGTGTTTACTACATCAAAATGTGCAGCGGCAATTTTCTTAAGATTCTCTGCTGCGACTCCACCATCTAAACCGATTTCGCCATCAAAGCCCAGTTCTCGCAGTTCAGCCACTCGATTAAGTGCAGCCGGTTGCATTTTTTGACCAGCAAACCCAGCTGGATATGCCATAACCAATACGTGCTTGACGACGGCAAGCAGCTCTCCAATGCTCCCTAAGTCGGTTTCTGGATTAATCGCCAAGCCTGAGCGAATTCCATTACTATTAATTTTCTCAATCGCTTCGCCAACATTCTCTGCGCCTTCGTATTGCACAATAACTGTGTAGGGTCGCAATTTCACACTAGGCATTACATACTCTTTTGGACGCTTTACCATCAAATGAATATCCACCTTAAGACCGGCTGGTGGCTCAAGATCTTGTGGTTGCACGGTGCGATTTTCAATTAACTCACCATCGATTATGTCTAACTGCACGCGATCGGTAAGTTGTCGCACTGCCTGTAACTTACGCCGACACTCAAGCGCGCTCGATTCTAAGATGGCTGGTATTACTTTGGTCACGAAGTTTTATCTTCCAACTCACTGATTTGTTCTATTCTGCGGGCGTGCCGCTCTGCTCCAGAAAATGGTGTGGTCAGCCAAGTACGCGTAATTGCCAACATTTCATCGGTCGTGATGTGATCGGCCGGCAGAGAGAGTATATTCGAGTCATTATCTTCGCGCGTTTCGCGAGCTACCGACTGATCCCATACTAATGCCGCACGCACTCCATCAATCTTGTTAGCGGCAATTGCCATACCTTCACCAGATCGACAGACAAGTACACCCATAGAATTTTTCTCGGCAACAACCGCTTTGGCTACTTCTTCGGCGTACGGCGTAAAATCATCATCCGGATTCATATTTTCCGGACCCATATCAACTACATCAAACTCAGCCTGGAGTTGAGCTTTGAGCTGCTCCTTCGCATCGTAGCCGCCATGGTCGGCAGCAAGAAAAACTTTGCTCGGACGATATCCCCCTTCCATGACTTTAACCTCCTACTTTAGTTTCTTTCCAACCAGTGCAACCAGCTCAACCAGGCGGTTAGAATATCCCCACTCGTTGTCATACCAAGCAACTACCTTGAGCATATTGCCCCCAACAACGTTCGTGAGCTTACTATCAACAATTGAGCTATGCGGGTTACCAATGAAGTCTGAAGATACGAGCTCTTCTTCGGTATAGGCTAGCACATGTCTAAAGCGTGGGCTGGCAGCAGCCTTCTTTAGAATAGTGTTCACTTCATCAACGGTGACATCTCGCTTCACCAAGAAAGTAAAGTCTGCCAAGGAAACAACCGGGGTTGGCACACGCACAGAGAGCCCCTGGAACACACCCGCTAGTGCTGGGAGAGCTTTCGCGGCGGCAATAGTTGCACCGGTGCTGGTCGGCACAATATTTTCGGCAGCATTACGGCCTTCACGTAAATCTTTAGCCGGAGCATCCTGCAAGGCCTGGCTGGCGGTATAACTGTGTGTAGTTGTCATCATGGCTTTTTCAATACCAAAAGCCTCTTCAATCACAGCGGCAACTGGCGTAATACAGTTAGTAGTGCAGCTCGCGTTTGAATACACATTAAATTTGCCGGTATCAAGCGTGTCTTCATTCACGCCAATTACGTGTGTAGCAACCTGGCTATCGTCACCTTTGGCGGGTGCTGAAATCACAACCTTACGAGCTCCTGCTTTCACGTGCAAACTGGCATCTTCGCCCTTTACAAAGCGGCCGGTAGATTCAATTACAACGTCTATCTTTAACTTCTTCCACGGAAGTTTTTGCGGCTCTTTCTCGGCAGTGACGATGATTTTTTTACCATCCACAATAATATGCGTATCATCGTAGCTTACCTCATGCTTGTAGGCTCCATAGTTGGAGTCGTGACGAAGCAGATGCGCCAGCGTGCGCGTGTCTGTGAGGTCGTTAATAGCAACAATACGAAGATCGGGGCGTGCAAATGCAATCTTGAAAGCATTGCGACCGATGCGGCCAAAGCCGTTAATGGCGACTCGTGTCATAGAAGAAGAATCCTTTGTTTATTAAAGCGCTAATGCTTCTATTGTACGGCTTGCCAAGGATCAGGACAAGTTACTGTTCGGTTGTCTTGGCCGGTTTCTCGGCGTGTTTCGTGTGCGGCATACATACTCCATCCTTGCACTCCCCACCCTCAATCAATACTTTGAGTTCCTCTGGGTTATGTGCACCACACAGAGCCTGTCCTGTTTGCGTATTTACAAAACTTGGTACTGCCGCAAAGCCACCACAGGCAGCTTCAATCACTTCTGTATATTCCTGCATCTTCTTTTCATTTTCTGGATGATTCCAGACTTCTAGTTTAGTAATTTCACCGCCTAGCTCTTTTTCCAGTTGAGCTACCACTGGCCGCATTGAAATGCAGTGCGGGCAAGTTTCACCATAAAATTCAATAACATGATCAATCTTCATTATCAGACTCCTTTTTTATTGTACTCCGCGTGGTAAACCAATACACAATGGCAAAAATAAAAATCAGGGTAGATGTCAGCGCCGAGAGTAAACAATACTGACACCACGCCTTGATAATAAATGCCTGTATAGATGTTAAACCTAAAGAACTCACAAACCCGATTGTTGACCAAGCAAGCATGGGGAGGCGTCGAATTGGTTCGCGATTAATGACGCTAAACATTACCAAGAACAGCACAACGGCATAAAAGACCACCCCCAATAAAGCTGTAGGTATACCTAGTATGGGTAATTCTGAATACTGACTCGTCAATACTCGCTCGCAGCCACCAGTAAAGCCACATGATAAACCGTCCCGCGTGTAGTGCTCGATAGTGAGTATGGTGGCGTCGATAATACCGGCAATTGCCAATAGCCCAAATACTATCTGTGACCAGCCGAAACGCTTACTGGCCTGTGCCATAGGCCTCTTCAACTACTTGCTTAACTTTCGCCTTCAAGCCCTCAGCGCCACCACCGCTCCTCAAGTCAAACTCTTCACCGTTCACAAAAATCGTCGGCGTTCCACTAAGCTTCAGCTCGGTTCCAAAAGCTTTATCGCGATCGATAACATCCTTACCAGCTTCAGCATTGAGGTCGCGTGAGAAATCGTCTGTATTCAAGCCGAGTTCTCGAGCGTACTCCACAAACTTATCTTTTGGATCACTGGCTTCTGCCCAATCGTCCTGAGTTTCATAGAGTTTATCATGCATCTCCCAGAACTTACCTTGCTTACCAGCTGCTTCAGAAGCATAAGCTGAAACCAAAGCATTTTTGTGTGGTGATGGGTACAGCGGGAAGTGCTTAAACACGAGCCGAACTTTGCCTTCATTCTCGGCGAGTATTTCTGCCAATGTAGGCTCAAATGCCTTACAGGCTGGACATTGAAAATCGGCGAACTCAGATAGAACAACTTTTGCGTCATCTGCCCCTTTACTTTGCCCTTGTTTGAGCTCGTCTTTTTGTTCGTCGGTGAGCTGTGCGGCTGGAGTACTCTCAGCCGGCTTGACATTATTGTCTTCGGACATCGAAGCCCGCACGGCGAAAACCAACAGAGCAATAATCGCCGCGGTAAATAGTATAGGTATCAAGTATTTCTTCATGTACTTGATTGTATCAGATATTACTGCAAGCCGACTATAAGTTTTCTAAATCAGAAGTTAAAGCGTCTAAATCCTTATCTACATCGCTACCGTCTTCTGCTTCAATCGCCTTCTGATCGGCCTTCACTTCCTCGATATTGGCTGGGGTTGCGGTACTGGAAACCTCGACCTTTTCTGCAGTCTTTGATGACTTAGGGGCAACCGCAACATAGACTAATGCACCAATTACCACTAATATTCCACCGATAACCAACCACTCGATAATCCCGAAGCCTTTTTTCTGAGTTTGCATTAGAGAGTTTCTCCTTCACTTGGCGAGGCAGTTGTAGATTCTGATGGTTCAGCTGATTCGCTTGGGAGAGATGCAACGTAGGCAGTAATTACAGCTGAAAAGTAATTTTTAACCGATGTGCGATACTCTTTTACGGCCGCCTTAAATGCCTGAACCTCGGTTTTGATCAACTCAGCCTGAGCTTTTGCATCATCATTAGCACAATCAAAGCCATCGGCAGCCGATTTAATGTTCTCAGTAGCAGCCGCTACTGCCTGGCGCTTGGCTTCTATTTCGGCGAGTAACACTTCGTCATTCGGAACGGTCAGGTTCTTCTTGGTTGCGAATGCCTGAGCCCTTTCAAGACGAGCTTGAATTCGCTCCTCTACTTTTTGGGCACGCCCTTGTAGGGCTTCGTACTTATCTTTTAATTTTTCTTGCTTCTGCTCACAGCGTGCTATGCGAGCTTC
>JAUPVH010000025.1 GCA_030917125.1 Patescibacteria group bacterium
CCTTATAATCAAGTACTTTTACAAGAAAGAGCTTATCGGCGATAATGGTTATGTATGCCGCGCACAACTCTCAAACGCAGCTTAGGTCTTTGGCTGGTAGCTCTTTACGGCTTGGGCAATATTGTCGGGGCTGGTATTTATGTACTTATCGGTAAGGTTGCAGGTGAGGCTGGGCTCGGCACCGCCCTGTCATTTGTGCTCGCCAGCATCGTGGCTGGCTTTACCGCCCTCTCTTATATGGAGCTGTCGGCTCGTTTCCCAGTAAGTGCGGGGGCCACCGCGTTTGTACACGGCGCCTTTAATCGATCGAGCCTTTCGCGCATTATTGGTATTCTTATGATTATTAGTGGCATAGTATCTACAGGAGTTTTAGCGCGGGGTTTTGCTGGGTATGCCAAAGCGATTGTTCCATTTCCGGAACCCCTGCTGATACTTGGCGTAATTCTAGCTTTAATGCTCGTGGCTATTAAGGGTATTAAGGAGTCAGCTGCGCTCGCAGCAGTCTTTACCTTCGTGGAATTGGCAGGACTGGGTTTGATTATCTGGTTTGGACGAAATGCTCTTATAGAGGGTCTCGCGCAACCCTCACAAACGTTTGCGATTGATCCCAATTTTGGGCTTGCCGGTGTGCTCGCGGGTGCCTTCCTTGCGTTCTATGCATTTATCGGCTTTGAAGATATGGTAAATGTGTCTGAAGAGGTGAAAAAACCTGAGCGAACCATGCCGCTAGCTATCATTATCGCACTGGTAATTGCCACCATACTCTATATTGCCGTCGCAATTATTGCCATTGCCACCATCAGCACGACAGAGCTTGCCGCCAGTGATGCCCCTCTTACTCTAGTATTCACAAGACTCACCACTGCTCCCGCAATTATCATTACTCTCATTGGAGTTTCTGCCGCGATTAATGGAGGCCTTGCCCACCTCATTATGGGTTCGCGAATGCTCTACGGTATGGCAAAGCGCGGCTGGGTCCACAAGAAATTTGCAAAAGTTCATGCCAACACCCGTACGCCAGTAGTGGCAACAGTTGTTATAGCGAGCGCAACAGCCCTGTCGGCGCTTTTTCTGCCGCTGACCGTATTGGCACGAGCCACAAGCTTGGTTGTCTTAAGTATCTTTGTGCTCGTTAATGTCTCGCTCTTCGTTATTAAGGGGCGGCCTCAAAAGCATCAATCAAACTTACGAGTGCCAAGGTGGGTACCCCTAGCCGGTGCTATCACGAGTTCGTGTTTAATTATTTTTGAAATAGTGAATGGCTAACCAAAAATATAGAAAAAAGCGAATACAAACGTACTCATAAAAGCAAAGATAATCAGAATGGCAATCATTAATGCCCGGTGCTCCTGCGGGAAGTCCGGCTCGATTACGCTGTCTTCCTGCAGGGCCTTTTCGTGAGAGTGCTTGGCTTTTTCGTGCTTGGCGTGTGAAGTCTTACTCATGTACTAGATAGTATCACTTGCGCGCCAACAGTGCATCATCTCCATAGAATTTTTTAATTCTAGCGCGTACGCCACCCGGCTGTCTGCCCAGCTGCTGGCTTATAGCCGTTACGTCCTTACCGGCTTCATACATCTCTCGCAAAACCATGTCATCAGCTTTTTTCCAGGGCGTGAAAGCCTTGGGAAACTCTTCGCGTAATTTTGCTACCCTCTCCTGCCAAGCAGATACCGGTTTGGGACTGTCGTCTGTTGGCTCTGGCTCTACCGCCCGACGAGCGGCGGCGGGCACGAGGTGAGCAAACCGCTCGGAATCAGCCTGTGAACGCACCCGCAACTCACCGTCAATCGCGACAGCATCAGGGCTGACACGAATGGCCATCGAGTTCATCCCGGTTAAACTTAGCGCACCAAGGCTGCGTACCCGCGAAAGCGCCACATAGCCCATACCTTCTACAAACGCCCGTCGCAAATCTACACGCGCAGCGTCAAGTGTCATTCCCTGACTTTTATGCACTGTTATTGCCCAAGCCAGTCGCAAGGGAATTTGCGCTAAAGAAGCTCGTTTTTTATCGCCATCCATCAAATCCCAGCTAGCTGGCTCCAACACAATCTTGCGCCCATCACGCAGCTCTACTTTTGGATAATCAGTTTCTTCCTCAAAGCCAATCACCACACCCAGTGATCCATTGACGTATTTTTTATCGGGGCTATTGCGAATGCACATCACCAGTGCACCCTCTTTCAATACCAGCTCTTCCACGGCCAAACACGATCTTTTGAGGGTGTCTAAATAGTTTTGCTTACCTGTCGTCTGCATAGAAAAGCGATGTTCCTCACCTTTGAGTTCAGCAAGTTTACGAGCATTCAGGGCATCAACATCAACATTTGTAGTATGGAGCTCAGTCACCTCTTGGCCATAACCCAGCTCGGCATCTTTTTGCTCCAACAGTCGCTCAACATGATTGCGGCGGACATCGCCAGCGCGCATCGCATTAAGAATCGTGAGAAAATCATCATCCTGCTGTCGATGCTGCTCGCCCAAATAACAAATCACTGGCTGGAGTTTTTGCCAGGCATCAGAACCCACAATGAATCCGCCTTCACGTTCGCCGTCGCGATTAATTGGCGGCAGCTGGAAAAAATCACCACATAAAATTACCTGCAAACCACCAAATGGCTCATCCCTACCGCGCACTTTGCGGGTGATTTCATCAATGATATCCAAACGATAATCATGCAGCATCGAGATCTCGTCAATTACCAGAACATCGGCGGCCTTAATGGTATCTTTGCGGGATTGCGCCAGAGAATCTACAAAACGTGGCGGCAATACCGAATGAATCCCCATGCCGCTCCACGAATGAATCGTGGTGCCACCAAGATGTGTAGCAGCCAGGCCAGTCGTAGCGGTAACAGCGATATTTTTACCTTCGCGTTTGGCTAGACGAATAAATTTATTCAAGACATATGTTTTACCCGAACCAGCAGCGCCTGTCAGTAAAACACTTTCTCCAGACAGCATAATTTCGAGTGCAAGCGATTGATTCATAGACTTCTAAGTATACAGACTGATTCGTTTTTTGTTCAGACTTTCCTCTTGAAAAGAAGCAAACCTGATCACCCTAAATCCAATTTTCGGGTTGGCTGCAAAATAAGCGACTCATCTTCGTGCCAGTTAACCCCAGCTACATCGATGTAGAGTTCAATCTGATTGCCATCTGGATCGGCAATATACACACTATGTGTCACATGATGATTGGCGGTGCCAGTAATAGTTACGCCTTTTTTCTGGAGTTGCTCGATTGCAGTTTTTAACTCTTCATCCGTATCACCTATCTTTAGCCCAAAATGATACAACCCTAATTGTAAGTAATCGACCTTATCAGCCGCCTGATCACCTACTTCAATCAGTAAGAGTTCGTGGTGTGTGCGACCGCTCGAAAAGGCTTGGGCCGGCATTCCTGGTTGCCGAGGGAGTTTCTTCCAGCCTAATACATCGCTGTAAAAATTAGTAGATTGCTCTAAATCTCTGACGTATAAAACTATATGCCCAAGCTCTTTTATTTTAATCTTGGTCACGAATATCTTCCAAACTATAGGTGGCAAGCAAGTTCTTATAGCAGGGCTTACAAACATGGAATTTCTTCACATTTGCTTTTTTATTGGGCGGGCTAAAAAGCAGGGCACCAAAATCTTTCAATTTCTTGCGACACAAGTCGCAAACCGGAGATATCGCCATAATCTTACCGCCTACACTCCGCCGCATCGGGCTTCACTTTTGCAGTCACATCAATATAATCAAACGGCGCATCATTATTTAAGACATACTGGCAATCTGGTAAATACTCAAGCTGAGCATCAAAATAATTATTCAGCACAAAACGAAAAGCATTCACATTTGCATTTAACTCTGCCTGCTTCGACTCATCAACGCTCGGCATACTATAAGCTGCCAAAACACCCATTTTACTCCGAATAACATCTGGCTCAACTTTACTCCAATCGGCGGGCATCTCAAGTGGATAAGGACATTCGTCGGCTTGCAAAATAATAATTGGTTCAGTTTTGCTGCTTGCCTTAATGTCGCGAATTAGCTGTAAGATTTGCGTATTTGTATAACGTAGCTGGTTAATCATTTTGTCCCGCCGCGGCAGGCCGCCATCATTATCGCCAGGATCATAACCAACGGCATTTCCATCAGGGGTGAAGAGATAGGGTGGATGCGGATTTAAAATGTGCCCAAATACAAATTGCGGCTTGTCGCGTTTCTCCGCCGCAAAAATCTTAAGATTTTCATGTTGTCTCAAAAAGAGATCTCTATCGTCGCCCACAATATTTATCTGGAAGATAGTTTTGCCGGCAAGCACAATTCCTTTCTGAGCAAAGCTCAGGAAAAATGAGCGATTTAAGATTGCTTTTTGATATTCGGAGAGAATATATGACTTACCAAATACCACCACTTCATATGGGGTGTAAATTGGCTGAGCATTGTTTAAACTTTGTGTAATTTCCCACCAGCCGGATGTGTAGTTTGTGTCATATCCAAGCTGACTAAATGTATTTGCCACGCGCGAATTGCGAATAATATTAGCATAG
>JAUPVH010000003.1 GCA_030917125.1 Patescibacteria group bacterium
ACTTCCTGATTTCTTGGGTACTCATTCCAGCCGGACTGGTGTTTATTGTTCATAATTTTATTTTTCAAGCGTGGTATGTCGACGGGCAGTCCATGGAGCCGACATTCCAAAACGGTAACTACCTGATTGTTTCTAAGTTTGATGTCAGCTGGAAAAAACTCACCGGGCAATCTTCAAATCTAGATGTTCAGCGGGGCGATGTGGTCATTTTCAATCCACCAGATTTCCCAAATGATATCTACTTTATCAAAAGAGCAATCGGACTGCCTGGCGAGCGGGTTGTGGTAAAAAACGGTACCGTCACAATTTACAATAATACCAACCCTACCGGTGTCGTCCTTACCGAGACGTATGTCGGTGATATTGCGCTAGAGGGCGACGTTGACGTGACAGTTAACGAAGGAGAAGTTTTTGTACTGGGAGACAATCGCAATCCCCAGGCCAGCCAAGACTCCCGCTATTTTGGCCCCATACCGATGAACAGATTGATTGGCACAGCCGCCCTACGCTTGTTGCCAGTATACGAATTTGGACAGATTTCAAACCCCCAGTACAACCTATCTTCGGAATAATTACTGTCTAAACCAGTGTTTCGCCGGTAATTTCTTCGTAAATCCGGGCTAACTCCTCTTGTGAGAAAAAGCGAATAACCACCCTGCCACCCTGGGCATTATTCAGCACTTCAACTTTCGTTCCCAACTGCTTGCCAATGCCATCAATCACCGATTGATATTCGGAAATCTTTTTTTCAACCCGCTTGGACACCAGTTCTTTATCTTGTTTCCAGTTACGAGCAATTTCTTCCGCATGACGCACAGTCATATCCTGATCCATAATCATCTGCAACATTTTGAGTTGGTCCTTAGGATCTTCAATCGTCAAAATTGAACGCGCCTGACCTTCGAGGATTTTACCTTCTTGCAGGGCTTTCTTGGCCTCGTACGGCAACTTCAGCAGACGTAGAATATTGCGCACTGTCGGCGCAGCCTTCCCAACGCGCTTGGCAATCGCTTCCGTGGTGAGATTAAATTGATCAATCAGCTTTTGATAAGCCACCGCCAGCTCTAAGGGCGAGAGTTCTGCGCGTTGAATATTTTCAATCACGGCGACTTCAAGCTGCTGCTGCTCATCAAAACTACGTAAAATAACTGGAACCGTCTTTTTACCGGCTAACTTAGAGGCACGCAGGCGCCGCTCACCGGCAATGAGCTGATAACGATTTCCCTGTTTTGTAACCACGAGCGGTTGAACTACACCATGCTGATCAATAGAAGCCGCTAAATCGGCTAGATCCTCTTCTCTGAATTCCTTGCGAGGCTGAAAGGGGTTGGGATCAACGAGATCAACCGACACCGTATGAACAGCATCTTCACTTTCGAGATGAAGCGCCTCGGCGACTTCTTTACTTGCAAACTCATCAACCTCGGTTGGAATCAGTGCATCCAGGCCACGGCCCAAACGACTCGGTTTTGAAGCTTTAGCTGACACGGGCGAGCACCTCCTTAGCGAGCGCCTTATACGCTCTTGCACCTTTACTGAATCTGTCATAATCCACGATAGCCTTGGCGTGGCTCGGTGCCTCCGCGAGGCGAACATTACGTGGTATTACTGTTGAGCATACCATATCTGGAAAATGTTGCTCCACTTCCTGAGCGACAGCCTGCGACAGCGATGTCCGTGCGGTGTGCATGGTAAGCACTACGCCCACTAGCTCCAAGGCAGGATTCAGTGCCTGTTTTACGCGCTGTACCGTCGCCAAGAGTTGACCAAGACCCTCAAGCGCATAATATTCGGCCTGCACCGGGATAAGTAAGCGGTCTGCAGCCACTAAACCATTCACCGTAAGCAGACCTAAAGAAGGCGGGCAATCGATCAGCACAATATCATACGGCGCATTGGCAAGAGCCTGCTTTAAGCGTTTTTCTCGTTGATCGATTTTTGTCAGTTCAACTTCGGCTGCAGCCAAGACGGCACTAGCTGGGATGATCGACAAATTTTTATACCGCGTTTTATGCATCACGCTGGCGAGCGGCACACCATCAACCAGAACGTCATACAGCGAATGATGCAAGCGCTGCTTATCAATCCCTAAGCCAGAACTGGCATTTCCCTGCGGATCCAAATCTACTATAAGGACACGCTTGCCGGCCTTGGCCATATAAGCACCAAGGTTTACCGTCGTCGTAGTCTTTCCGACGCCGCCCTTTTGGTTTGCTACCGCAATAATTACCACGTGTGTTTGTCTCCACCCTCACTTAAATCGTTATTCGTATTATACCAAGAAACCAGGGCCACATGAGGTTTTCTGAGTAACTATTTACATTTAGCTCCAAACCTGATAGAATACTACATTGTTGTCCTAAACGAGAAAGAATATGTTAGCAGTAATTCAAGCCGGAAATCACCAATACCTCGTCGAAAAGGGTCAGATCATCGAGACTGAGCTTTTAGGCGAAGAAAAAAGCGTTACTTTTGAACCGCTTTTAGTAGTAGATGGCGATAATGTAAAAGTTGGTACGCCTCACGTAACTGGCGCCAAAGTAGTCGCATCTGTACGTGAAGCCGACAAGCAGTCGGACAAAGTTTTGGTTCTTAAGTATAAGGCCAAAAAACGTCAAAAGACTATGCATGGTCATCGCCAGCACAAAACAGTACTGGTAATTGACTCAATTACAGCCTAACTAAGAGGCACGTGCTGCAAGAATAAACACCCCTTCATTGGGGTGTTTATGTATTTAGCGACAATCGTTAGGCAGCTGCGTTTCGGTCCAGACTGCCTTCATCCAATTAATCGTGTCATTATAGCTTTTCGTCATTGTATTGTAATGGGTAGCATCAGCATAACGCTTGGAGGTCACCTCATTACCTAATCGGCAGAGTCGCCTCACCGCATCGTCAGATTGAGCCGGCAATACTACGTTATCGAGCTGGCCATGGTAAATAGCCTTCTTGCTAGGAGTCTTCGTATCGGCAGTTAAGTTTTCCTGCATGCGCTGATCAAAAACCTTCGACACACTCGCGACCGAACCGGTTTTCATGGCTGCAATGAATTCTGGCGTATAGACCTTGGCGATGTCGCGATTACCCCAATAGGCGATGTTCGTATCAATGCAGTTCTTCGAAATATCGGAGGCCAAATTCGTTGAGAACGGCGGCATAAGAATCCGATCCACTGGATAGCTTTCCTTATACCAGTCTGAGTAGCTGTAGAGTACATATGGCCCAAACCAAAGGATATTCGCTCCTTGAGTAGTGTCAGTTAACGTGCGCCGCACATCGGTTACTGGCCCAAAACCGATGACTCCCTGAATTTTAATTTCCGGTGCGTAGGTAGCCGAAATTTCATCCGCCCAATAGGCAGCATGTCCGCCCTGAGAGTACCCACCCAGAATAACCTGCTCGGTACTCGCTCGATCTTTGGTGAGCGGTAGATTCTTCAAGGCTCTGACCGAATCCAAAACAGCTCGCCCCTCAAGTGCGCCTACCATATAGTGGTGCATACGAGTCTGGTCGCGCATGCCTTCGTAGTCGGTAATGACAGTGGCGTAGCCCTGAGCCGCGTAGGCTGCCATATGGCTCGGGTAGTTACCCCATGCCCGCTTCGAGGACTGCTCAACAGAAGCCGCACACTGATCGTCGATGCCGGTAGTACCGGGAGCAAAAGCGAATACCGGCAAATTATTCGTTGCGCCTGTAGCCGGAATAAAGACCCGGGCATAGACTTGCACGGTCTGACCGTTTGTATCATTCATGGTGTAGCGAAACGTCTGTGTCTTCACCGGGGTCGCTGGACCAGTATAGGTTTTATTCGTTTGGCGAATCAGCTGGAGAGTCTGTTCGGAAGTATAGCTCACAACCTCACCCTGCTCGACTACCTTGCCAGTAGAAGATGCCGCCTGCTTATTCAATGACTTATTTTGCGTAACGGTAGACTGTCGCTGTACTACCTGTGATCCACTCAATAAAAGCCAGGCCAGGCCCAATGCCAAGGCGACAAACAGTAGGATCAGCCAACGATGAGGCCTTCTAGGCTGCGGACGATCGCGACGCGGAGGGGTTTTTACTGGCGCATCGTAGCCACGTACATAGACATTCCGTTTTTGTAAAAATTTCTTCATAACTAAATACTATATTCCATTATGACCATATCAATCCCGCCCACCAAGCCAGAAACATGCCGCAATGGAACAAATCCATACTTTGCGTAAAATTCCTCTTTATCGTGGGTCACAAGCTGTAGTGCCACTAAATTATGTTGAGCTGCCACCTCAATTGACGATTGCAATAGCTGTTCACCAGCTCTAATACCGCGAAACTTCGGATCGACATACATCCAAAAAATATAGGCTCGATCCTGTTGAAAACGCAGCAGACAATAGCCAATATCGGTGCCCTCACGCGTCAGCAACATGAAGTGCGCTTTTGGGGAGACATACGCTTTGACGAGCCGTGCGATACTGTGCTGGCGACGAAGCTTGGCTCGATACTCGACTGGAAAATAGGTAAATGAATCGTCTACCGACCGATCAAAGAGGCGGCGTAACGAACGCACATCCCGCAGACCCATCTTCCGAATCTGCAGTTCATCGCTCGTCGTCGTTCCACTTGCTGTCATTCCGGCAACCCGCGGCATACTACCCTACTACTACTTTATTCCGACCAGAATCTTTCGCCTTATACAGCGCATCATCAGCGGCCTTCAGGGTTTGATGAATATTGCGCGTCGGGGTCAGTTCAGCCACACCTAAACTCGCCGTAACTTTAAGCGATGCATCACCGGCCTGAAAATCATGTTCTTCAATCGTGGCCCTCAAATCGTCGGCAATACGCTGTGCATGCTCGGCAGTGGCTCCAGGTAGCCCTACCACAATCTCCTCCCCGCCATACCGACCAACAATATCTAATTGCCGAACCCGGCCACGAATTAAATCGGCGGTTTGTCGCAAAACTTCATCACCAGCGTCATGTCCGTAGGTATCGTTTACTTTCTTAAAATGATCAATATCTAGAAAAATAATCGTCAGAGACTTAATAATTACCGAGCGTCGCTTATCCGGATGCTTATATTGATACATCACCTCGCTAGCAATCGCTTCAAGATATTCCATCAATCCGCGGCGATTAAAGATCTGGGTAAGTTCATCGGTGACGAGACGCTGATGCAGCTCACGCACCTGGGCCTGCAAGGCGGCGATACGTTCTTTATAAGCTTTTATATCATCAGCTTGCGTCATATAGCTAATCTTCCAAACTACTCAAAAAATGCTCAGCTTCGAGTGCAGCCCGACAACCATCTCCAGCAGCGGTTATCGCCTGGCGATATCGCTTGTCGGCAACATCACCCGCCGCGAAAATTCCTTCCACATTTGTAAAGACAATATCGCGGACCGCCACATAGCCCTTCTCATCAAGGTCGATAACGCCCTTCAAGAATTCAGTTGCGGGGATATGACCGATGGCTACAAATAGCCCTTCGCATGCGAATTCTTGTTTTTCATCAGTCTGCAAGTTAGTAATTTCCACTCCCGAGACCATGGCTTCACCAAAGACGTCCGTAACAGCACTATTCCAAATAAACTCAATTTTCGGGTGCTTCTTTGCCCGTTCCTGCATAATCTTGCTCGCTCGCAAAGTATCACGCCGATGCACAACCGTTACTTTATCGGCGAATTTCGTCAGCGTGAGGGCTTCTTCCATAGCAGTATCACCACCGCCAACAACCACCACGTGTTTACCCTGGAAGAAGTATCCATCACAAGTAGCACACGCCGAGATCCCTTTTGCCATCAGGCGAGTTTCATTTTTGAGGCCCAACCATCTTGCCTGAGCACCGGTCGCAATAATAATTGACTTTGCCTGGGCTTTTTCCCCGCCACGGATATGCACCGTATGAGGCTTGCCAGGCTCAATCTTATCAATAAACTCATTCACCATCGCAACATCAAAACGCTCGGCTTGAGCCTTCATCTCTTCCATCAACTCAGGACCCATAATGCCTTCACGAAAGCCGGGGAAATTTTCGACTTCACTCGTTAAGAGCAGCTGACCACCAGGAACATCGCCCGCGTAAATCGCCGTCGATAAAGCCGCCCGTGCCGTGTAAATTGCGGCCGTGTATGCAGCCGGACCACTACCAATAATCAATACATCAAATATTTTACTCATATGCACCATTATACGTGAGATAGAGTCGACTCGGCTAGACGCTAGCTATGATGAGGTATCGCCATTGCAAGTATTTGGCGACCACAAGCCTTTTTGCTCATTCCGGGCAACTTCTTCGGCGGCACGAAATTCTGCTTGATATGCATACTCTTGATCTTGATAGGTATATTCATGCGCGTAACCTTCAGCCACCAACTGCTGATTTACGAACAATCCATCCTCGCGCCGGACATACGCCAAGATGCGATCATAGCGGTCTCTTTCCCCTTGGGTAGAATCAATCTCCAAGCGCACGCGCTTGCCCTCCAAAAGCCCCTTAGTGTACTGACTCGCTTCTTTACCAAAACACTGAACCGGTTTACGTGGGTCTTTTGTTTCGGGAGTATCAATACCGATAAACCGCACTTTCTCTACCACTCCATTGCGCTGAACACTAATTGTGTCGCCGTCAAACACCTCCACAACCGCAAGCGCATCACTTGACGATAGGGCTGAGCCCGGATCTTTAGCTGGGAAAGCACGAACGATTATGGCTGTGAGAAGCAGTGTAATAACGAGATAGCCAAGTTTTATCAGTCGCCGACGCGAAAGCCCTCTCATACCGGTTCGTCTTTCAGGCGCCGTTTCGTCTCACGATGTCGCGCGATGGACAAAATTATGCCCAAAGTTAAGAGGTTTGTGAGCATGCTTGTACCGCCGGCAGAGATTAATGGCAGCGGAATTCCAGTAACCGGCATAATCCCCATGTTCATGCCGATGTTCACCAGCACGTGCACCAGTAACATGCTGGCCGTACCGATACAGATAAAGCTTCCAAATCGATCAATTGACTCTGTACTTAAGAGAAATATACGAATAATCAAAATGGCATATAAGGCAATTGCTAGGGCCGCGCCTAGAAAACCTAGTTTTTCAGCGAGCACTGCAAAAATAAAATCAGTGTGCTGGGAAGGCAAAAAGTTCAACTGACTCTGGCTACCCGAAGATAAGCCTCTTCCAGTCCAGCCTCCACTCCCCACGGCTATAATTGCCTGCGTCACATTATACCCAGTCCCCAGCTTGTCAGCCTGAGGATTTAATAGCACATTAATACGGTTCTGCTGATACGGTGCAAGACGCGAATAAATAAGCGGCAAGAGAGCCACTCCAGCTACAAGCCCCCCAACTAAATAACGTTTTTTAACACGCGATGCGAGCGTAATACTGAGCCAAATTACAAACAACACCATAGCTGTCCCGAGATCTGGCTGCATCAAGACAATTGCGGTAGGCACAAGCATAATAATGAATGAGTAGAACAGATATCTCGGCTGATAACTCTGGGTATAGTACCGAGAATAAAAAGCCGAAAGTGAAAGAATTAAGACAAGTTTTGCCATTTCCGATGGCTGAAATTGAAAATAGCCAATACTAATCCATAGCTGCGCACCATTTACGGTGAAGCCAAACAGACTTACCGCGATCAGACTCAAAATCATGAGTACGTACAACAAAATTACGTAACTTTTAAAAACTCGATAGTCGATGCGAGCTGTAATGATAAAGCCAATAAGGCCAATGCCGGCATACAAGAACTGCCTTGAGGCATCAATTTCACTTTTAACCTCACCAGCCTTGATGCCCGAAGAGTACAGCACAAGCAGCCCCAGCGCCACGATAAGCAAAGTAGTCGTAGCTACCACCCAATCAATCTGGCGTAGTCCCCTCCTCATAGCACTAACCCTGCTTCGTAAGACCGATTTTAACTATGCCACCCGCAAGTTTTTCTTCTGCCTGATAATCAAGGGTAGCCACATCCGACTGAAGCGAAACACCCAAAACCTCGTGTAAAATAAGCTCTTCAAAAACCTTGAGCGCATCCATAACCGTCGTATCACCCTCAAGAGCAAGTACTATTCGATCATCAACTTTCAAGCCGGCATTTTTGCGGGCAACCTGTATGAGCCGTATAATATCGCGCGCCAATCCCTCGCGCTGGAGGTCTTCTGTTAGTTGAGTGTCAAGCTCCACTTCAAGTTGTGCACTTTTGAATGCATGCACTTCTTTTACATTTAACTCTTCCGCAATAATATCTTGCATTCCTGGATTCAAAGAAGTCTCCATGCCAACCGATACTGCCTGAAGTGGTTGTCGAACCTTAACTCCAGCCGATGCTCGTTGGGCGAGGCCAACAGTCACAGCCTCCCTTACGAGCGACATACCGGTTAATACCTTAGTATCTACAGCTTGAGCCTCTGGCCAATCTACCAGATGCACTGATGGCTCTAGCTTACCGGCAGTAACTTGCTGCCAAACATCCTCGGCAACAAAAGGAGCCCATGGAGCGAGCAGCTTAGCCGTCTGCGCCAGAACGTACCAAAGTGTATCGTAAGCCATCATCTTGTCGGCATCATCACCGCTCTTCCAAAAACGACGTCGACTTCGACGCACATACCAATTAGAAACGTCATCGAGAAAGCTCGACAAGCTGCGAGCTAAAGACTGCGTATCATAACGATCGGCTGCCGTGGTTACCGCATCAATAGTCTCGTTAAGCCGAGCTAACACCCAAACATCAAGGGTGTGTTGCGCCACCGGCTGAACTAATGAAGTACTCGGTGAGTAGCCATCAACATCTGCATACATTGAATAAAATGTTTGTACGTTTTTGAATCTCTGAATCACATTTCTCTGAGCTTCCAGCAGAGAACGCTGCTCGAATACCGCTGTTTCGCCAGAAACGAGAGGCGTTGAAAGTAGGTAAAATCGAATCGCATCAGCCCCGAATGCATCAAAGGTTTCAGTATTTTCGGGATAGTTACCAAGACGCTTACTGAGCTTACGTCCATCGCTCCCCAAAAGAATACCGTGCGCTACTGCATGCTTAAATGCTGGCTTACCAAATAGCGCCACGCTCATCACGTGCAAAGTATAGAACCAACCGCGAGTTTGGCCCACATATTCGGTAATGAAATCTGCCGGATGACCAGATTCAAATTTCTCCTTATTTTCAAACGGATAGTGCATCTGAGCAAACGGCATCGAGCCAGATTCAAACCAGCAGTCGAAAACATCTTCAATCCTGGTGGCAATCTTGCCAGAATCAGTCTTAAGCTGGATCTGATCTACGGTTGGTCGGTGCAAATCAGTCACCAACTCTGGCTTTAGCGCCCGAGCTTTCAACTCTTCCAAAGAACCAACAACTAAGACTTCTCCATCATCTGTCTTCCATACTGGAAGTGGCGCGCCCCAAAAGCGCTTACGACTAATATTCCATTCACGGGCATTTTCTAACCACTTACCAAACGCACCATCTTTGACATGATTCGGATACCAATGAATTTCCTGATTAGCAGCCAAAAGTTCATCTTTAATTTTCGGCACATCCACAAACCACGCACTCATGGCTCGATAGATAATCGGCACATCTGTACGCCAGCAGTGAGGATATTTGTGGGTAATGATTGCCTTACTAAAGAGCTTTTCGGCCTTCTCGAGATCGGCTACAATTTCACCATTCGCATCAAAAACCAATCGCCCCACATAATCTTTCACTTCATCAGTAAAACGCCCCTCATCATCGACCGGACTCGCAATCAGTACCTGTTCTTTCTTCCCGAGCCAATAATCATCTTCACCGTGACCTGGGGCAATATGCACTACCCCAGTACCCTCGCCAGTTTCAACAAAATCTCCCACTACAACGCGAAAGGCATTAGGTTGCCCTTCAAAATACGGAAAAAGCGGCGCGTAAACACTGCCGATCAATTCAGCACCATCAAAAACCGAGCCTTTTGTATAGCCAGCAAGCTCTGTGGCATACCGCTCAACCGCATCCTCGGCTAAAACCACCACCTCTTCATCAGAATGCATATCTACGAAGCGAATCGACTCATTGACCGCTAAGAGCATATATGCGGGCAGCGTCCAAGTAGTTGTCGTCCAGCC
>JAUPVH010000026.1 GCA_030917125.1 Patescibacteria group bacterium
TACACCGTGAGATTAGGCAGCAACTTAAAGTCTTGAAAGACCACACCAATGCGACGGCGGAGGTGTGGAATACTACTTTTTCCAATCGTATCGTAGTCAATAGAGCCAACAATTATCTTACCACTCGTCGGCACCTCTTCTTTTATAAGGAGGCGAATGAGTGTCGATTTACCGGCACCTGACGACCCAACGACGGTTACAAACTCTTTAGGCTGAATATGCAAACTCACGCCCGACAGAGCGACCGTTTTATTGGGATACATCACTGAAACTCGATCAAGTAAAATCACGTATAACTCATTTTAACATACGCGCTTGAGCTTGTGCATGATTCAGACCGCAAAAGAAATACTGGTACAATACACGTATGACAAAACTCGCAATTACCGGACCAACCAGACTGCATGGCGAATGGTTCACGGCCGGCTCAAAAAATGCCGTACTGCCAATGCTCGCAGCCTGCCTGCTGACAAAAGAAAAAGTTACATTAGAAAATGTTCCTCTCATATCAGATGTAGATGTAATGCTCGAAATTCTTGCCTCACTCGGCGCTGAAGTGTGGCGCGAAGGCCATACCGTCACGATTCAGGCCAGCCACCTCACCACTGCCACCATTCCCGATGAACTTACCGCAAAAATGCGCGCATCGGTTTTAATCCTTGGCGCTGCCGTCGGTCGACTTGGCGAAATTCGAGCCGCTCAGCCGGGAGGGGATATTATTGGCGCACGGCCCCTGGCAAGTCACCTGAAAGCCTTTCAAGCTATGGGCTTAAATGTGACGCGCGAGCAAGGCCACATTACCGTCACTGGCAAACCTCAAGGTGGTCGTATTGTGCTCGGTGAACTTACCGTCACTGGAGCCGAAAATGCCATCATGGCCGCGGTTCTGGCCTCGGGTACAACTGAACTACGCATGGTAGCTCTCGAACCTCACGTTATCGAACTCTGCGTTCTCCTGCGAAACATGGGTGCCCAAATTGAAGGAATTGGTACCCACAATCTCATTATTCATGGGGTACACGAACTCCACGGCGCGCATTTTCGCGTACCGCCGGATCAACTCGAAAGCGGCACCATCGCCATTGCCGCAGCCGCCTCGCGTGGCGACGTGGTGGTGCATGATTTTATTCGCGACGAACACGACGTTTTGCTCACCTTATTTGATCAAATCGGTGTGGAATACCGACTCCCTAACGCAAAAACTATCCACGTCCTCCCGGGTGGAGACTATCAAGCTGTAAATGTCCGCACTCAGCCATACCCAAATTTTCCGAGTGACTTGCAAGCGCCACTGACCGTTCTCCTCACCCAATGCGCTGGCACCTCGGAAATTTTCGAAACTCTTTATGAGGGTCGCCTGCAATATTTGTTTGAACTGCAGCGCATGGGGGCAGCCGTTGCCATTCGTGATACGCATACCGGACTCATTACCGGTCCAACTCCACTGGCTGGAGCCGATCTAGTCAGTTTCGATATTCGTGCCGGAGCCACCATCCTCATCGCCGCACTCATTGCACAAGGCAAGACAATGATCGACCGCATCGAACACATCGACCGCGGCTACGAACGAATTGAAGAACGCCTGCAAGCTCTCGGCGCCAATCTGGAACGTATTGAGTAAAAACGCCTAAACTATAAGAAAACCCTCCCAAAATATTCTGGGAGGGGTAGACTTCACAGTCCTTCGCGACGCTTCAAGTCGCAATAGATTCCATCAAGGGCTTCGTGCTCGTCGACAGTACCGACAAGTTCGATTCGGCCGTCCTGCATCGAAACGATACGATCGGCCGGCTCAATGGTTGACAGGCGGTGCGCGATAATCAGCACCGACATGGCGTGATTCTCGGCCAATTTGCGAAGCGTGATCTTGACGAAGTCCTGACTTTCGGCATCGAGTGCCGAGGTCGGCTCATCAAGTACCAGCAGGGCTGGTTGCTTCACGAATGCGCGAGCTAGTGCCAAGCGTTGGCGTTGGCCACCCGAGAGCTTAATGCCTCGTTCACCGACCATTGTGTCATAACCTTCTGGCAATGACTCAATGAATTCGGCAATCGCGGCCATCTCGGCGGCATACTGGATGGCTTCATCAGAAGCCTCAATGCAACCCAGGCGAATGTTATCCCCAATCGAACGATCGAAGAGCACGTTATCCTGAGCAACATAGCCAATCAGCTCACGACGCAAATACTGCGGACAGATGTCGCGCAAATCCACGCCGTCAAACGTGATTGATCCAGACGTGGGGTCGTACAGGCGCATCGCAAGACGCGCTAGGGTAGACTTACCGCTGCCGGATCGACCAATCAATGCCACCATCTCTCCGGACTTGATCGTAAAATCAATGCCCGAAAGAGCCGGCACATCAGATTCACCGTAACAATAGCCAACCTGCTTGAAATCGATTTCGCCACGCGGCTGGTCGATCAACACAGGATTTTCTGGAGTTGCAACGGTAGGTTCCGTCTCGAAGAGCTTCGTAAGCTCATCAAGTGCTGGCAGGCCTTCGCGCAATACGCGCTGGAGCTCCTGAAAGCGGTTGAGATTACTCCACATCCGCTCCAAGATTCCCGACAGCAATATGAGCGTACCAACTGAGACGCCACCCTTCCAGGCCAAAAAGGCAACCGGATAGTAAGTGGCGCGCAACAATGCCAGACAAATCATCTGGTAGCCGAGGTGGTGGCGCCACTTGGGCACTGCCACCCGTTCCGAAGCGACCAGCTCGTCCATGCTCTCAGCATGTTGACCAGCAAACTCTCGCGAGAGTCCCTGCTCATCAATGGTGATGGCATGGTGCGACAGCTCGGCTTCGGACATCTCCAGACACTTCATCTGGGCACGATACTTGACGAAATGCGGCCGGCTCAAGCTCTGAGACCAGAGCATCGTGACTCCGTAGAGGACGATGGAGCTCAGCGCCAACAAGCCAGCGCGCCAATCAGCGGTAAAGCTGAAGACGAGGATCGCTGCAATCCGAAAGCACAATGGCACAACATTGAAACAGATTTGATCAGTCAGCACATCAACTTTTTTATGGTTGCGTGCCACCATCGAATCTTTTTCACCCGAGGAGTTCTCGGTATGATACGTAGTACCAAGGGCCAGCAGATGCTGCGACCCAAGTACGTTGATGAGGGCATAATTGCCCCACAACGCTCGAAAGCGATACCGGTCAGCCAAGCGGTCGAAGATCTCTTCGACGCCATACGCTACCAAAACCGCAAGCGTTACACCAATCGTCCATTTCAGGACCTGATTGCTGTGCAAGCCAGTGTCGATGTACAACTTCAGGGGGTAAGCCTGAAACAGCAACATCGTTTCACCGACCAGCATGAATGCTAGCGTCAGCCAGATATTCCGCATAATCGCGGGACGCTCCAGCCGACACCGTTCGTACTGCCCCATGGCTCGATAGAGCTCGAGGTAACGACGAAACATGGTGGTCCTTTCGTTGGTTGGCACTAGATTGCTCAGCGCCTATCGAATAGTTTGTGAAGTTTCGGAGTGAAGTCCAAGCGAAAACGCCTGATACCTCCTCCGTGGCGGTGCGTATGCATCTGCACCGCCGCAGAACAGTCCACTTTAGACCAATTTTGGTCTGGGATCCGAAATTCAAAAATAGTTATATATGTAAAAAGAATATGCGAAAAAACATCGAGGAGTGCTCATAGTCTGCCGCGAGTAGTTTCCGAACTAAGTTGTAAGTGAGTTAAACTTTAAGCGAGTACGGCTGCCGAAGCAGGAGAAACCACAGGCTGAGACGCAGCCTTTGTAAAGACAAGCTGTGCGCCAGTGAGCAGACCTTTGCGGGCCTGTATGATCTGAATTATTTCTGTGGTTTCCATAATGCGTTATATTATGACACGCTTATGCTTATATTGTCAATACTTTGATTAAAACTTTTTTAGCTTTCCCCGAGAGATTTTGTCAGATAGGCGTTAATAAACGGCTCAATCTCCCCGCCCAGCACCGCATCCGTGTCGCTGGTTTCATAGTCGGTTCGATGATCTTTTACCTTCTTATAAGGATGCAAGACATAGCTGCGAATTTGTTGACCCCAATCGGCCGACTTCACCTTGCCGCGCAATTCGGCAACCGATTCAAGATGCTGCTCACGCGCTAACTCCGCAAGTTTCGCCGCCAAAATCGACATAGCCTTATTTTTATTCTTCAGTTGCGAGCGCTCGTTTTGGATAGACACCACAATCCCTGTCGGAATATGCGTAATACGCACTGCAGAATCCGTCGTATTTACGCTCTGCCCACCATGTCCGCCAGCACGAAAGACATCAATACGCAGATCTTTTTCATCGAGCTCAATATCTTCCATCGGAATTTCCGGAACTACATCCACCAACGCAAAGCTGGTTTGGCGCAAGCTATCACTATTATATGGAGAGAGACGCACCAAGCGATGCTCACCTTTCTCACTTTTAAGCTTGCCGTACGCAAACGGCCCTTCAATCTCGAGTGTGGCCGATTTTATCCCAGCTTCTTCACCGC
>JAUPVH010000027.1 GCA_030917125.1 Patescibacteria group bacterium
ACAACCAGGAATTAGTACATATTATACTCTTTTTTTGCTTATTTGTCAATCTTGATGAAAGGACAGTCGTCTATCGCCCTTCTCCCTGCGGTGCTCGAGAAGAATAACAACAAGTTCTTATTCTTCCTCTGCGGTGCTCGTTCGCCGAACCAAGGTTTGCTCGTATCGACAATCTAAATAAAAAACACCCTTTCGGGCGTTCTCTATTTGGTGCGGATGAAAGGACTCGAACCTTCACACCTTGCGGCACCAGCTCCTAAGGCTGGCGTGTCTACCAGTTCCACCACATCCGCATGGGCTCAGTTTTTGTAATACGCAATTTGCGTATCGCCATACTCGCGAGTTTTCACAAGCTTGGCAGGCCCTAGTATATCAGCTAACTTCTCTCGAGACGAGCATGATATCACTAACACCCCAGCATCATCTAGTTTCCCGGCTGCTTGCTCGGCAATGCTCGAGGCAAAATCTGCATAAGGGGGATCAAAAAAGATGATATTATAGCGATCTTCATCCCGCCCTAAAAACGTGCGTACGTCTTCTTGCAAAATCCTATACTCAGCTTGTACGCCTAGCTCAGCTGCATTGGCTTGCAAGCATTTTGCTGCCGCGTACGCTTTTTCAACTGCCACCACCCTCGCTGCTCCTCGACTCAAGGCCTCAAACCCCAAAGCGCCGCTACCGGCATACAAGTCCAAAACTGCCAACCCGGCAAGATCTTCACCCAACACACTCATAATCGCCTGACGTACTTTTTGCGAGATAGGCCGCGTGCCTTCGCCAGGCTGACGAATCACTTTATATCGAAGCGAACCTGCGGTAATGCGCGTAGTAAAATCTGGCATCTCTTCCTCTAGCGCGTGCCGGTGAGTTGTCGCGCTGACTTTGCTGCCCAGGCCTCTTCGTAAGCCGCCAGCCAAGCCGCGGCAATCATTTGCGGGATTTTTGGCACCACGGTGGCACGAACTGATTTAGCTAGCTTTGTCGTCCAGCCATTAGCAATAAATTCCTCATACAAACCAAGCTTCGCGATCTTGAGCGATTCTTCTTTAATAGCGGCTTCAATGCCTTTTTCTTTTATGAGATCCACGAGTGCCATATCGAACTTTACGCGCAGTGGCGAAAACATCGTCGCAGTCGAAATACCAGATTCAAACGCAATATGCGAGCTCTTCCAGCCCTTTGAGCCCCAGGTCTTCCAGCGTCGTGTCATCTTAGAAGCCTCCGCATACTCTTCAGCAATCAACTTATAGCTAATATGATGAGCGGGGGTGAGCGAGTCAGTTATATAGTGCGCCATCCAGCCGGCGTGAAAGCCAGCTTCGATATAATCTTCGCGCTTCAAACAATCCACCAAGTTATTAAAGTGAATTTGAATCCAGTTTGGCAGGTGTCCAATTTCATTGACTGGATCCCACAAATGATCAGAATTGTAGTTACCTTTTACCTTCAATCCATCTGGACCACCATAGCCTTCAAAGTTCAAAATATCACGACGGCGCGGGAAGCGATCACGTCGAATCATCCGCGAAACTAATCTAAAAGCTTCTCGATCGAGTTTTTGGTGAGTGCCAGCCCAGGTAATTCTTCCTTTGCTGGCGAATGAAGTAAATCCTGAATTCATAAGTTATTAATCAAGCGACGTGACGGCTTTTAAGCTATTCACAACCGCAATGACTTGAGGATATTTTACAATTTTTTCTCGTTTTAGGAAAGAGTCGACTGCTGTTCGCGCCCGTTCAACTTCCTTTGGGTCATGGAGAGTGGCGAAACGAAAATCAGCGGCACCAGATTGACGCACACCAAATCGTTGCCCAGCACCTCGATTTGCCAAGTCAATATCAGCTAATCGAAAACCAACGTTGGTACGCGCTAAGGCGGCAATCCGCTGTCGATTTGCAGTGTCTTGCGAAGTAAACAAGTAACACTCCGAGGCAATATCACTACGCCCAACCCGCCCGCGCAATTGATGCAAGGTGGCGAGTCCAAATCGATCCGCCGATTCCACCAGCATGACGGTAGCGCGATCAACATGCACGCCAACCTCAATGACGGTAGTAGCCACCAAAATATCCAGCTCACCAGCTGCAAATTGCGTCATCACCGCATCTTTTTCGTCAGACTTCATTCGCCCGTGCAATAAGCCAACTCTGCGATGTCGAAAAACCGAACGAGACAGTCGCTGGACTTCTTGTTTGACCGCTCGGGAGCCACTGGGATCAGCTGCATCTATCGAAGGACACACAATATAAGCCTGTTCACCCTTGGCAATACGGCTATCAATCTCGGCGTACACACGCACTCGATCCTCTTCGGAACAAACATGCGTTTTTACTGGCACACGCCCCGGCGGCATATCGGTTAAGAGCGAGATATCTAAATCTCCAAAAGCTACCAGCCCCAATGTGCGCGGGATTGGTGTGGCCGTCATTGTCAGCACATGCGGCAACCGACCGGCTTTGTCTTTAAGGCTCAAGCGCTGATTCACACCAAAGCGGTGCTGCTCGTCTACCACCA
>JAUPVH010000028.1 GCA_030917125.1 Patescibacteria group bacterium
CGATCCTGCCTTGCGTGAGCGTGAGTGGGGATCTCTGGACGGCTTGAGCTGGGAAGAGCGTGAAGAGCAAATCAAGCAAGATGCTCACGTACGACTCAAAGACCCGTTTTATTGGGTGCCACCGAATGGTGAATCAATCGCCCAGCTCACAGTGCGTCTTCGTATCCTTCTTGATACGCTTCACCGCGAGTGCAGTGATATGCGAGTCATCGTGGTCTGCCATGGTGAGGTCATGTGGGCGCTACGTTTCATGATTGAGCGCATGTCGGTTGGCACTTGGATGGAGCTTGAGCACTCAGACGATCCCGGTGTAAAGATCTACAACTGCCAAATCTTGCATTACACAAGGCGCGATCCGGAATCTGGTGCAGTCTTGCCGCATCTGGATTGGATGCGTTCTCTCTGCCCGTGTCAGCCTGAAAATCATGGTCCTGGCTGGCAGTTGATCGAGCGCGAGACGTTCTCCAATGAAGACCTCCTCCTGGAGGTGCAAAAGTCTTCTCACTTGTTTGAGTGACATACACAGCGGTTCGTAAGAACCGCTTTTTATATTGCATAAACCGCTTAAGGTTGTAAAAAACGCAACATAATTGTATAAATAACCTGTTTTGTACCAAGCTGAAAGGCACAATGATGAGTATTGTTATGCTTGATATCTGGAAGGACTACGAGGGTACAGGAAGATGGAGGTTGGTTTGTTCAGAAGAGCTATTCGTTCCAGGACTACTCAAAGAGACTGATTTCTCTACAGATGAGTTGAATCGCCTGGAGGATGCGCTTTTCCCCATTGGCGAGCAAATCGTTCTTGCCCTAGGGCTGTTTCATGGTGTAACAACCCACTTGAATGCGGATGAGCCACATGCTATTGAATTCTCTGTACCACCGGATATTGATCCAGCTCTGATTGAGCTCTCTTATCGACAACGCATTGACAGCCTTTCAGTTTCGATCGTATTTCAAACAGGCAAGACTCTTGTTGGAAATTTTCGAGACTGAAATGCGCGAACATCTGCACAGGTAGCTCTATTGGGCTGCCTGTTTTTCTTTTTTATATATACCTAAACTCGACTTTACTAGACGCAAATCTCCTTCTGGTACAAGCTTATGGTGGACGAAGCGCGCATGGTCCTCTCATAATCAGTAACAGGAGAGAGTTTCGATGACTTTAGATATAAATATTCATAGCGCTCAAACGAGCATTTTGCGGGAGCTACTATTTCACCCGCAGGCAAATTACGCGGCCCTGCAGAAGCCGACAGGCTTGACGAGCGACCACTTTAACTTCCATATTTCCCGATTGGTGGAGTTGGGTCTGGTGAAAAAGACGGCACGCGGGATGTATTCGCTCACCATAAAGGGTAAGGAGTATGCCAATCGGCTTGATACGGATAATAATACGGTGGAGCGTCAGCCAAAAACAGCGGTGCTGCTAGCGATAGAGCGCGATGTAGATGGTAAACAGCAATGGGTGTTCCAACAGCGCTTAAAGAACCCGTATTTTGGCTTTTGGGGCCTGCCAAGTGGCAAGATCCGCTGGGGCGAGACGGTGGTGCAGACGGCTGAACGGGAAAGCCTGGAGGAAACCGGGTTGAGTGCAGATTGGCGAGTAGCCGGGGTGTATCACGAGATTGTGGTACAGAAGGAAACTGGCGAGATGCTCGAGGATAAGATCTTTTTTGTAGTGCACGGCACGAATCCCAAGGGGAAGCTTCAGGAGGATTTTGAGGGTGGTCACAACGAATGGTTGGTGAGAGAGACGGCCAATGGTCAAGAGAAGATATTTGATAGCTTTAATATTGAGCTCGATATAGTAGATGATGATCAGTGGATCGTGGAGCGGACCACAAGCTATAGTGAGGACGTATTCTAGCTTGCATTGTTGGAGCGAGGAGCTACAATAACACAATGTAGTTTTGTACCTCGTAGCCCCACAAGTACTGGAGGCCTTATGATTCTTACCATGATTGGTTTTTTGATGATCGGTATCGCAGTGACTTACTCACTTGTGGCTTTTGCTGCTCTTGATGAGAGGCCACCTATAGCCGAGGAAGCTGCGCAGAAGTTCCGAGCAGGCTTAGTAGCGGCAGGATTCTTGCTCGTGGTTGGTTTTCTGTTTTTGCGTAGTGGTCCAGTGATTATCGCGACAGCTGGAATTCTCGTTTTTGTTTGGTCACTTTTGCGGGATAGCTCCATCGGCTCGATGGCTGGAGTGGCATTAATGGGCTTCGCAGTGGTCGTCCAGTACAGCTGGATTTTTCAACCTTCCCTATGAATTGGGGAAGGTTTTAATTTGTAATGATGACGGTCTTTTCTCGAGCCATACTTTGCACACCAGAAGTAGTGGTGAGGTAACTTTGCATGATCCATGTGCCGGTTGTGAGGTTTGCGGTCAGTATGTCTTGCTGAAGGCTGCGGGTGCCGTTTGGCGCAAGTCCAGAAGATATAATTACTACTTGATTCGTCTGGGTATTTATCGCTCGTATTGTGCAAGCTACATCAATAAGTGCTGAAGAGCAGGTTGAATTAAATTTATCATATTCGTAGTCTACGAGTTCTGTATCAAGTGCGGCGAGCGATATACGAGATGCAGATAGTGGTGAACCAATAGACGATGTAGCAGATACATCATTAAGTGCTGCATAGGTGTTGAGGATGCCGTAACCATACAGACTGGTAAAGTTCGCATTATTCATCGGTGTAAGTTTGCTGGCTGTACCGGTGAGTGCGACACTTACTTGCGCGGGTGTAAGGGTCGGATTTTGAGAGAGTAGTAGAGCTGCCGCACCGGCAACGAGGGGGCTGGAGAAAGATGTGCCGTTAAGCCCACAAGCATTGAGACCGGTTTGTGTGGAGTTCGTCCATACGGTAGAGCAAAGATCGACACCTGGGGCGACGAGATCTAGATTGGTGCCATAGCTTGAGAAGCTGGCCAGTGTATTGCTGGAGTTGGTTGCACCTACGGCTATAACCGCCGGGTAACGAGCTGGATAGGAAATGCAGTTACAGCCATCATTCCCAGATGCTGCTACTACAACCACGCCGTTTTGTGTCGCGTAATCTATTTGTTCGGACACCAGCGGATCGTCTGCATCTGCCCCAAGACTCATATTGATGATGTCAGCACCTTGATCGACAGCGTAACGAATACCGAGAGCGACAGAGATGGTGTAGCCGTCGCCATAATCGTCGAGTGCTTGAATGGGCAGGATTTTGGTGTTCCAGCTCATACCGGACCCACTGGAGCTGTTATTGGCTTGCGCAGCAATCAGGCTCGAAACAGTTGTGCCATGATAGGCGCCGTTGGCGTTGGGGGCGGTTTGTCCAGCACTTACATTGTTCGTATCTTCCGAAAAGTTCCAGCCAAGGTAGTTATCGGTATAGCCATCATTATCATCGTCGAGATTGTTACAACGTTTATTAAGAGATAGAGACCGGCTCGTACAGTTTGGAGCTGGCCCCTCGCTTGCAGTCACACCATCTTCACTGGTGTTCTCGGCCCATTTATTTGTGAGGTCTGTAACATTCAACCCAAAGCCGGTGTCGATAACGGCGACAGTCACATCTGAGCTGCCAGCTTGGTGGTTCCAGGCCGTAAGTGTGTTGGTGTTCGTTAAATGCCACTGGCTAGCAGAAAGTGGATCTGTAGGAGTAAGGAATACGGAGTAGCGTTGGTTTATAAAAGTTTTGACCCCAGAAGTTGCGATGAGGTTTTCGGTACGCACCCCATATACTCCGAGTGCTGTGATAGGCAAGAGATCTGATTCTAATAGCTTGTTCTCCGTGAGAAACACCTGCTTTGCAGTGTCGTCCTGGAAACGAACGTATTGCGTGGCATCAAGTGCGCTTTGAGGGGTAAGTTGTGATTCTGGAGAGGGGTTTGTGCGAGCTAACGGCTTAGTACTTACTGGTTCATTGTTGCTTGGTGGTGTTGGGGTAGGATTTTGGGTTTGTGGTGCGCGTGTGGATGGAACGCCAATGAATAGAATGGTGATTATTGCAGCCCCCACAGCTGCAATAATCTTGAGGCTATCTTTCTTTCTTGCAGATGAATACACACGAATCAGATTGATTGGTGCTTTTATTGGTTTGGGCTGATTATTTTTTTTGGGCATTGATTTTTTAAAAGGGGTATTTCTGTATTACTCCCTACTTTATATATATAAGCTAGCAGAGGCAAGAGTTCTTATGCTTAAAAGTAGCTTATTTGAGCCAAAATAGTATTCATTTTGCGTAACTCGGTGTGCTATAATGACTATGAATTAGCATAAGCACTTCAAAAACCGCCAAACCTCTATGGGTAAACCAGAAACTAAAACATCTCATAAGAAATTACGTAAAGTAGACAGCATTCGTCCATCGAAGGCTGGTTTGTCTACTGCGACGACTGGTGAGGTGATCACCTATGAGACGCGATTAGCTAAGGTTAGTGGTGGGGTTGCACGAGCGGTTCCGAAAGTTCGTGTGTTTGTGAGTGCAGGCTTAGGCACTGCGCGACGGCAAGCAGTGAGGCAGGTTAGCAATCTTCGCACTCAAATGCCAAGCATCAATATGCCTCAAGTGCGTGTATCTCACAGAGTAAAAAGTGTTGTAGCCAGTACATCATTAGCGCTTATGATGGTTCTGATGTTCTTCAATTTGGGAATTGGTAACATTGCACGAGCGTTCGAGGATCTTAACCAGTCTGATTGGTCTGGTGGGGTTGGCGCCAGTCCAGTTGATCAGTACAGTGCCGGCGATAATGTTGTAACCACTACACCAAATAGAATAGAGCTTGGCGTCAATCAACAGAACCAGTGGTGCAATACTGCGCTATGTGATAACCAGTGGCAGTATCGGAAATCAGTATGGTTACCACAATATTCAGTTGATCTAACTGGACGCAGCTCAGTTCAACTTGAGTTTGATTTGGAATACACGGCAGCAATGAAGTCCGACTTTAGTGATGTCCGCTTTGTAAGCGCCAATGACAGTCAAGATATACCATATGTAATCACAAGCAAGACTAATGGTGGGAGCGCTCACTTTATTGTTAAGGTGCCGGTAGTAAATGGTGATTCACCCGAGATGCTACGAGTGTATTACGGAAATGCTAATGCCAGCTCGGTTGAAAATAAGGCAAGTACGCTTGATATTTGGGACGAGTTTGATCAAGGACGGAGCTGCCCTGCAGGCAATCCAATTGGCTGTACTCCCAATACAGCCGTTGTAAATATGGGTGAATTGGAAATCAATTCCGACAGCTATTACCCATCGAACGATTATGTTCTCCCAAGGGGAATTGACAGAATTTTTCAAATTGATATAAAGCCACGGGATGCATTTGGCTGTGATTACAATAACTATGTGTCATACATGTCTCTAGGGAACGGTAATTGGTCGCAAGATCCCTCCGGTACAGTCAGTATGTATACCTACGGGCGTGGCGGTGGTCAGGGTTGTTATGACGCGAAAAGCCAACATCAACTAGCATATCTTCAGTCCTACTGGTTAAGGGATGGTCAGAATTATGGAGGAGGGGGATGGTTGGAAAATGACCAAATACTTAAGCATGCTGCTGAAGACACCGAGTGGTTGACTATCCGCACAGTGATGAAGGCCGCTGGGGGGTATGACGTTTATACGAGCACCAATGGGGGTGCTAGTTTTCGTTTAGTTAATGAAAATATTAGCTCAAAAGAAACGTTCTTAACTGACTTTAAAACGTGGTATATCAGCACGCAAGGCTCGATGCCGTTGCGTGTGAAAAATATTCGCGGCTATAGCTATGTTCCGAACGCACAGCCTGTATCTGTAGGTGTGCAAGAAAAGTTAGGGGGCTATACAGGTTACTTAGATTCAGTAGAATACGATCTTGGTCAGAATGGCGTATATGTTGGTCAAATTACAGCAGAGACGGTCGGTTCAGGAAAAATTAGTTTTCGTGTTGTTGGGTCTTCTACGCAAGGTGGAACAAGTCAGTTTGGTGACGCGCGCCATTGTAAGATTATCGAGAACGGTGGGGATGCAGGGGAAAGTAACTGTATGGAGGCTAATTCGAGGTACGTAAAATATTTAGCAATCATACAGGATGATGATGGGAATAAAGATTTTGCCGTAACGAATATACGCCTTCAATATGGTTTTGATGATCAATCACCGAATGCAGCGGGAGGGATAAATGTACGTAGAGAGGGTGCAAGTGGACCGCTTGTTACCACTGGCTGGATTAATACTTCACCGTACTTTGGCTGGAGTGCAGCTAGCGATAATCAGGGTGGCAGCGGTGTGGCTGGGTATTGTCTCTATTTTGGGAGCGATGAATCTGCAGATCTAGCAACCACGCAGGGCATACTTCCTGTTTCGAGCCCGCTGGAAACCAATGACCGTTGTCAGTATGCGGTCTCCGGCACATCACTCAACATGTCGCAGCTTGATCTGCAGTCGCAATTAAGCAGTGACACAGTCTACTACCTAAAGATACGAAGTATTGATAAAGTTGGAAATTTGTCTGGTGAATCAGTCTTAACAATTGGCTATGATACCGAGAGGCCACGGGCCGATACATTAGTGACAGGGCCAAATGGCACAACAAATAATCCATTGGTGGCCATAAACTGGATTACGGCACCTCCAGCTGAATCGAGAGATGATGGAGGTTCTGGTTTTGCCGGTTTAAAGTATTGTGTAAATAATTTTACAAACCCTGCAGCTGGTTGTGCTTTTGATGGTAACGACTCATACCTTGATGATCCTGTCTTTTTCGGGAAAAGTGGCAATGCTCAATCGCTTTATGATGTAGCGGATGCAATTCCTTTTAGTGATGGAGGATTTATGATCTCGCAAAATGCTTTATCCGGGTTGACGAATGAAGGTATAAATGCTGTGCTCGTTTTTGCCATCGATAGAGCGGGTAATGTTGAGGGGATCGGTCAGGCAGTGTATACAGTAACCCAACAGCCGCCGAGTGTTCCGCGGAGTCTAAATGTTACTCCAACTTCCAATAATGAAAACCAATTTTCGTTTAGCTGGACCGCGCCGGAAACAAAAACTGGGCCCGATAGTGATATAGATTATTGTTGGAGCGTAAATGCTCCAATATTAGCCGATGCTAGTAACTGTAATTGGACAGGCAAAGGAATTACGCAGCTTGCTCAGGGTGCATATGCAACCCAGCAAGGTGTTAATACGATGTATGTTATCGCTAAAGATCAGTCACAAAACTTTTCAAGTGCAAATGTAGCAACTGTAAGCTTTACGGCTACAACTGCAGCCCCTGGTCCACCTCAGAATCTTGAGTTATCAGATGTTTCAATCCGAGCGGCAAACAATTGGAAGATTGCATTAAGTTGGAGTGCTTCACAGTTGCCGGGAGGAGGTATTGCAGGTTATAAAATTTACCGATCGACTAATAATGTTAACTTTACCGAAGTTGGTAGTACTTCTAATACTAACTTGAGTTTTATCGATTCGGGCCTTTCGCAAACAGATTATTACTATCACGTAAAGGCCTGTGATAGTGCGAATAGTTGTAGTGTGCCGAGTAGTTCGGAGACGATATATCCTGATGGCCGCTTCACGACACCAGCTCGACTTACGGATGACACGGATCAGCCTAAGATAAAGGATATTGGCACGCGAAAAGCGACAGTATACTGGTTTACCGACCGCGCGAGTGATTCTAAGATTGCCTATGGTACCGCTCCAGGTCAGTACTTTCCTGAAGAAGTCGGGAATTCGAATCAGCTGACAAATCATGTTGTAAATCTTACAAGTCTACAGCCTGGCACACGTTATTACTATGCGGCTCGGTGGACAGATGAGGATGGTAACACAGGTGTATCAGAAGAGCGATCATTTGTGACGCTCCCCGCACCGATTACTCGCGAGGTAAATGCGACGGGTATAACGGTCTCATCAGCAAATATAAATTTTACAACTGAAAATGCCTCGAGAGCACTCATATACTACGGCACTACAGACGCATTCGGCGGCGTCAAGAGTATCAATACGGCAACAGTTGCCTCTGGCTATAGTGTTGCACTCCCAGATCTTCAGGATGGCCAAAAGTATTTCTACAAAATAACCACCGTAGATGCCGATGGATATGAATACCAGGGCGATATTTATAGCTTTACAACCCCAGCACGTCCACGCATTACTGATTTGCGCTTTGAGACTGTTGAGGGTGAGCCGAGTAGTACCCAGAAAATTGTTTGGACAACCAATGTTCCTACTACCAGTGAAGTTGTATACGGACTGGTTGATGGTGCTCGAACCGAAGCAGTGAATTCAACGCTTCTCACTGAACATGAAATGATTGTTCGTGGACTTGAAGATAATGCAGACTATGAACTGATTGCTCGGTCTCGTGACGCGGCTGGTAATCTGGCTGTTTCAGATAGGCAATTCTTCCAGACAGCTGAAGATACTCGTTCGCCAAAGATTACTGAGTTTAAGGTAGAAACTGATATTCGCGGTACAGGCACTGAAGCTCGTGGCCAAATCATTGTGTCGTGGCGTACCGATGAGCCAGCCACGAGTCAAGTGGCGTTTGCGAGTGGTCGCTCAAGTGAGCTGAGCAATCGTTCGTCGCAAGACACCCGACTAACGACTGAGCACGTAGTAGTTGTTTCTGATCTAACAACTTCGAGTATCTATCAGGTTCAAGCTGTATCGGCCGATAAGGCCGGCAACGACTCACTATCTGATACGCAGACTGCGATTATTGGCCGCGGAACTGAGAACATCTTTAGTATTATCTTTAACGCATTACAGGCAATCTTTGGCTTTGGAGATACGAGCTTATGAGTCAGCCGCTCGTAGCATTTCGTAATGTTTCGCGTGATTTCCGCGCCGTAGATGGAACAGTGAGTGTGTTAAAAGACATTAATTTTGAAGTTGAGCCAGGCAGTTTTACGATTATTTATGGTCCATCTGGAAGTGGTAAAACAACGATTCTTAATATGATTTTGGGGCTTTTGCCGCCGACAAAGGGCGATGTGGTTGTTGCCGGCCAAAGTTTATATGCCTTAAGCCAAGATGGTCGCGCTAAGTTTCGAGCGGCGCATTATGGTGTGGTGAGCCAGGTAAATAATTGGGTTTTAAGTATGAATGTTCAAGAAAATGTGGCCTTGCCGTTGTACCTTTCTGGCACTCCTCGCAATGAAGCGCTTAAGAAGGCAGCTGTCAGCATTGAGCGCGTAGGGTTGGCGAAATACATGCGGTATAACCCAGCGGTGCTGTCTGTTGGTCAGCAACAACGTATTTCTATGGCGCGCGCTACAGTAAAAACACCACAACTCTTGGTTGCTGATGAGCCGACCGGTAACCTCGATACCACTAATGGCGACATGATTATGCAACTTATGACGAGCTTTAGGAATCACGAAAACACTACCGTAATACTTGTGACTCACAATCTTGATTATCTTTCAATGAGTAGCCACCGACTCTTCTTAAAAGACGGCGTGCTATCAGTTGATGAGGGTGGATATCAATCCCAAGAAGAGCGTCGACGTATGCTGATGACGAGCTTTTTGGAAGTGAATAAAGCCGCTGAGACTTCATCAAAAAAAGGTCCAGTAAAGAAGGGCGATAAGCGTGGTTAAGCAAAAACGCATGAACGATACGATGCCTGAAAAAGTGCTCGCGCCACGTGCGCCAAAGCGCCAGTATGCACAACAAGAAGGAGTAATTGCGACTTCTATTTTGGTGCGTATGGCGGCACAGAATCTCTTCTTTAAGAAGCTCCGCACCACACTCACGATTCTTGGAGTAGTGATTGGCATTGGCGCTGTGGTTTTCTTGCTTTCGTTTGGATATGGCTTGCAGGATTTGGTGAGTCGCCAGGTGGTGGGATCGAAATCTGTAAAGAGCATTGATGTCACCAAGCCTCGCTCGGCAGCGATAAAATTTGACGGTGAAAATATTACCCGACTCAAGAATATCGGCTCTGTGGAGTCGGTGGCGCGCGTTTATACGGAGGCCGCTCAAGTGAAGTCCGGTGGCTCACAGGTGGATTCTGTGGTGTTTGGAGTGGATGCTGAATACTTGGATTTAAGTTCGGTACGGGTAGTGAGTGGAAAGAGCCTGATTGACGGCGGTGCGAGTAATGAAGCGCTCGTGAATACCTCACTTGCGAAGGCTGTAGGCTTGCCTGAGGGCGAGGATGCTCTTGGCAAGGTGATTGGCCTTAACTTTGATGTTGTTCAGGCGGATGGCGTGAAGAAGACTGTCCAAAAAGATGTCACGGTTATTGGTGTTGTTGAGGGGAGTGCGAATGCGGAAGTATTCGTGCGCAGCCAAGTGTTTATTGATAATGGTGTGCAGGATGCGAGCCAAGTTAAGATCCTCACCACCGATCGTTCTACTGTTGGGCAAGTGCGCAAGGAAATTGAAAGCATAGGCTTTTCAACCGCGTCACCTATAGATACACTCGATCAAATATCGCAGGTGTTTGGACTCTTGCAGATGATCTTCTTAGGCTTTGGTGGCATCGGTATGGTGATTGCGATTCTTGGTATGTTTAACACGCTGACCATCTCGCTCTTGGAGCGTACGCGTGAGATTGGCTTGTTGATTGAGTTTGGCGCACGCCAACGTGATATTAAGCGACTGTTTATTATTGAGTCTCTCATGCTGTCGGTGCTGGGTGGTTTTATAGGACTGGTGAGTGCCTTTATGCTCGGTAAATTTGCTGATATTGCAATTAGTAGCTTTGCGCGCAGTCGCGGAGTGCAGGAGTCGGTGTCGGCTTTTATGGTGACACCACAGTTGGCGATTCTAACGCTCATACTGAGTGCGTTGTTTGGTCTTGTTGTTGTGTATTTCCCAGCGCGGCGGGCTTCGCGCATTGATCCCATTGATGCATTACGCTATGAATAGTTTTTGAAGAATAAGTCGCACAATATTTAAAGTGCGTAAGCGCAGCCGTTTGTAACGAATCGGCTGCGTGTTTTTTTGTGAGCTTTGGGCTCCTCAGTAAGTTGTTTTGTGAACGGGGCGAAGTTCGCATGAAGCCGTACGTGAAAGCGGAAAGTTACTTCCGTAATGAAAAAGAGTCAAAAAAGAAACCAGGTTAGGGTGGCTGTGGGGGCCGTCCTAACCTGGAGAAGTGTCTTGTGTGTTTGTTTTTGAGTAATATATGTGTGCAGCAGCACTACACCGATAATACGGCTTTTACATAAGCTTTGTCAACAAAAAAGTTGTGGATAACCACAACTTTTTTACAAGAAGATGATTTTACAGGTTAGCTATCCTGGGAAGCGCTCACAAAGTTGTCGGTTGAGCCAGATTCATTAGCTTTAAACTTACCTTGGCGGGCTTCGGCACAAGCTTTAGTCAGCTCGAAATATATTTTTTGTGCGTTTGCGACATTTTCGGATTTTCCAGCCCAAGCTTTCATGGCCGGGTCTTGTACCGCACGTGAGAACGAAAAGGTGATTGGCCATGGTTGTTTGCCGCGCGACCCAATGGCCTGCAAATTGTCGCGGGCTTGTTCGGGGGTTTGGCCGCCAGAAAGAAACACCACACCACCCATAGTAGCGGGGATCGCTTCGTTTAAAACAACAAGGGTGTGTTCAGCCACTTCGTCGGGGCTTGAAGTTGCGCCAGACTGCTTGCCAGCTAGTACCATGCTGGTTTTGACAATGCAGCCAGAAAGATCGACCCGATAGGCTTTGAGCATCTGCACAAGGAGCTTCAAGATGCTCTCTGTGGCTTCATGGGCTTTTGAGAGGTCTTGAGGGCCGTCGTAAAGGACTTCTGGCTCCACAATAGGAACAATGCCTGCTGACTGACATAACGTGGCGTAGCGAGCCATTGTGTGTAGATTAGCGTGCATTGAGCCTTGGGTCGGTGTAGCGTCGCTAATTGAAAACGCAGCTCGCCATTTCGCGAAGCGAGCACCAAGCTCGTAGTATTCTCTAAGTCGCTCAGCCAGACCGTCAAGCCCTTCAGTAATCGTCTCGCCCGTGAAGTTATCGAGATCAACCAGGCCCTTATCTACCTTGATGCCCGGAACAATGCCCTTGCTTTGGAGATATTGAGGGAATGGTGTGCCGTCATCGGTGGCCTGACGAATCGTTTCATCATAGAAGATTACGCCAGAGAGATACTCTTCGATTCCTGGTGCGGTCATCAGCATCTGGCGGTACTGTCGTCGAGTCTCGTCGGTGCAGGGAATACCGAGAGCATCAAAGCGTTTCTGGGCACTCTTACTGCTTTCATCAGCAGCGAGAAGGCCTTTATTTTCGGCAAGCAGTGCTTGAACGGTGTCTTGAAGTTGTCCCATATAGATTCCTTTTCCTTAGTTGATACTAGTGTACCGAAGGTAGGGAGCCATGGTCAAACTGTTTATGCTTACTTCGAGAAAATGTGGCACATTTTACATATAATGTATGCTAAAGCATACTATTTATGTATTTAAGCGACGCTTTACTTCGAGAGCTGCATCTATCTTCATCGTTTTCTTCCGTGAGGCTTCTCGCTTGTCATAATGTTTCTTACCTCGCCCCAAGCCAATCTCCACTTTTATAAGTCCATGTTCAAGCCCAACGGCGATTGGGATCACTGCAAGCCCAGCACCGCGCTTTTCGGCCTCAAGGTGATCGATTTGCTTTCGGTGCAAGAGCAGTTTGCGTGAGCGGGTGGGGTCGTGCTCCTTCAGGTTGGCGGCATGGCTGTAGCGACGGATATGGGCATTCACCAGATAGGCCTCGTGATTTTGGAAATGCACAAAGCTACCCTTCAGGCTAATCTGTCCGGCCCGAATGCTCTTTACTTCATGGCCCTGCAGTGAAATGCCAGCAGTGAAGCGTTCAATAATTTCGTAGTCGTGGTAGGCTCGACGATTTTTAGCAATTATTTTCATAGCTCTAGTATACCTGGTTTGCACGTAATCTATCAGATATAATAAGGATGATATGTTTTTAGATAGTTACCAAGAAATTTTGGATAAGTTGCGTTCTGGAGTGGAGAAAGCTCTCGGGGAAGAACTCGAATCGTCCGAACTGAGCCAGTCTGTGTCATTTTGCGACATGAGCTTTGGTGATCTTGCCACGAACATTGCTTTGCAAAAAGCTAAAAAACTCGGTATGAATCCGCGGGAACTGGCTGAAACTATTGTGCAGGGGTTAATCAATGGTGGAGATTTTGCATCGGCCGAGGTCGCTGGGCCTGGTTTTGTGAATATCCGCTTACTGGAAACTGACTATAGTCGCCTGCTTACCGAACTCAAGCCAGGCTTCTTTACTTCTGAAAAGGGGGCTGGTCGCCGCGTTAACGTTGAATTTATTAGTGCCAATCCAACTGGACCACTGGTACTCGTGAATGCTTGGGGCGGGTATTATGGCGATATTTTGGCCAGTTTGTATGCCAGTCAGGGTTATGAAGTAGCGCGTGAGTATTATCTTAATGATGGCGGCAATCAGATCGCTCAACTCGGGCGCGCAGTGCAACAAGCGGCTGGGGCAGAATTTAGTGAAGAGGAAGCGGCTGAGCTGTACCGCGGGCCATACGTTGACGCTTTGGCCAAAGATTTGAGCGAGGAATTTGCTGGAACCGATGGCCTAATTTCTGCCGATCCGCAAAATGTAGGGGATAAGGCTCAGGCTATCATCTTGGCGCAGTTTATTAAGCCGACTCTACAGCGACTCGGCATCCATCACGATGAAATATATCCTGAGTCGCGACTCGATAACCAAGCTACGATTGAGCGCTTGCGTCAGGCAGGAGCCATCTTAGAGAAAGATGGTGCAGTCTGGTTGAGCGGAGAGAAGGCTGGACTCGATAAAGACGAGGTTTTGGTGCGCTCAACTGATGGACAGGAAACCTATTTCTTAAAAGATATTTCTTATCAACTTACAAAGCTCGAGGATCGTCGGTTTGATACGGCTATTACAATAGTTGGCCCCGATCATCATGGGCAAGAGCAGCGCCTGCTCGCGGCACTGAGCCTACTCGGGCATGACGGCTTCGTGCCGCTTTGGACTCAGACCGTGCGCCTCACCAAAGATGGACAAGAGTATAAGATGAGTAAACGTCGCGGAAATTACATCGTATTAGATGAGTTTCTTGATATGGTGCCCTCACAGACGGCTCGATTTTTCTTCGCGATGCGGGATACAAACAGCCATTTCGATATGGACCTCGATCTTGTGGCATCGCAAAATAAACACAATCCGTTGTTTTATGTGATGTATTCATATGTTCGGGCAAACTCCGTCTTGGCGAAGTTTGGGGATGTCAGTATGCCGAATGAACTTCATCTGGATAATGAACAGAAGCAAATCCTCAGGACTTTTATCGAAATTTCCGAGCTCATCGAGCAGGCGACCGTAACCCAGCAGGTGCATTCGGTTTTGCACCGCATGATTGAAACAGCTCGCTACTTTCATGATTGGTATGAAAAGAACCCAGTCATTAAGGAACCTAATGATGAGGTGCGGATGGGTAGAGCTTACTTCGTGCTAAAATATCGCGATGCTTTAGCAAGCCTCTTTGGGCTTATTGGAATAGAGCCACAGGATAAGATGTAATACATCTTAAAGGAGGGGATTGCGTGGTAAAAAAAACTACATCTAAGTATATCGAGGGTCTAAATAAAGAGCAGCGAGCAGCAGTCTGTCACACAGCTGGACCTGCTATGGTTATTGCCGGTGCTGGTACTGGCAAGACGAAAGTAATTACTTCACGCATTGCCTATCTCATCGAGCAGGGCTTAGCTCAGCCAGAAGAAATACTGGCCCTAACCTTTACCGAAAAGGCGGCTGCAGAAATGGAAGAGAGAGTTGATAAGCTCTTGCCTTATGGTTATGTGGATACCAATATCAAAACGTTTCATGCGCTGGGGTATGAAATTTTGCAAGATCACGGTTTCGAACTTGGTCTGCCGCCAAATCTTAAGGTGATCTCTAGTCTTCAGCAGCATATTCTCATACAGCAGGTTATCGAGGGCTTTGAGGCAGCTCAGTATTTTCGTCCGGCACATAACCCACAACAGTTTCGTTCTGTACTTTTACAGTTTTTCTCTCGCCTCAAAGATGAAGGGTTGCAGCCGCTGGAGTATCTTGAACAGTTAGAAGAACTCAAAAACAACCAAGAGAAACTTTTAGATGATGAGGGTTGGGGTAAGTACTTTGAGGCGGCACGCATTTATGAGCTGTACCAGAAGCTCTTGCAAGATCAGGGTTTCATCGATTACGGTGATCAGCTTTTACATGTGTACAATTTGTTGCAGAAAAAACAACATATACGCAAAATGTACCAAAAAATGTATAAGTTTGTATTGGTTGATGAGTATCAGGACACAAATCGGCTTCAAGCCAAAATCGTAAACTTACTGCTGTCTGATGCTCAAAATCTGATGGTGGTGGGCGATGATGATCAATCGATTTACCGTTTCCGTGGGGCAGATCTTGATAATATGCTTGGGTTCAAAACTGCCTACCCAGCGACTCAATACTACTCGTTAACCGAGAATTACCGTTCGAGTCAGCATATTGTTGATGTAGCCTATGCCTTAATTCAGCATAATAATCCCGCTCGTTTGGAGGTTCAAACGGGGCTCTCGAAGAAGTTGCATGCTCAAACTCGGGGACGAAAGCCGACTGTCGAGCAATACTCTGATAATCATGAGGAATTTCATGCAATTGCCACAGATATTCAAAGGCGAGATAAAGCCGGTGAAGCACTTGGTAGTATGGCGATATTGTGTCGCAATAACGCTCAAACAGAAGATATGATTCATTATTTACAACATTTAGGTATTCCGGTAGCTACCCAGGCAAACGGAAATCTGCTGCATATCCCCGTTGTGCGTCAATGCATAGATTTTGTAAGGGTTTTGCATGATGAAGAGGATTCGGCAGCGCTATATCGCTATTTGGTGTCACCTAAAGTGCATGCCCCAACCGCTCATGTCATGGAACTCAGCGCCCTAGCCCAGCGTAATCGAGTTGCGCTGAGTGAGGTGATAGTTGAGAAGAGAGATGAGGCCACTCAGGAGTTTAATGCCTTAAAAGCCCTCGAGGCTTACCGCGAAATTGCGCATAACCACACGATTGGCGAAATATTGTATCGGTTTATAACTGATGGCGGGTATCTCGATAGTTTGGCTCATCGCGCGCTGCAGGAAAACGAAGCTGCTCGCTCAGTTCAGCAGTTGGCTGCTTTTTTCACGATTGTGAAAGAATTTGAAGCCGTTGAGAAGCATCGTGATAGTTATCATTTTTGGAGTTACATTCAGGATATGTATAGCTCTGATGTGCTTGATGAAGTTGAATTACTCGATGAGACGCAGGGCGTGCATGTCTTAACGACGCATCGCTCCAAGGGGTTAGAATTCGAGACAGTTTATCTCTACGATATGACTGAAGGGAACTTTCCAGCTACGCGTCGTTCTGAAGCGATGAAGAGCCTTGGTGATTTAGTGGCTGATCCCAAAGATATCGCGTTGCGTCACGAAAACGAAGAGAGACGACTGATGTATGTCGCGATGACGCGCGCAAAAAAGAACCTTATTCTCACGTTTTCACTTGACCATGGTGGCAAGCGAGCGCGTAAGCCCTCGAGATTTCTGCTGGAGGCCTTCGGTCCGGACCTTAGCGTGAATGGCAATGAGGCACAGAGTGGCTTGCCGGCTATCCTCACCCGCTATGGACCAAAGCACCAGCCGGGTACGGACTTGCCGGCATTTCCGGTGGCGGAAGATGGATATTTGAGCTTAACCCCAAATCAAATTGCTGACTATCTAGCTGATCCTTCGCGCTTTTATGTGCGTCACGTATTGAGATTTCCGTCACCACCATCACATCAAATGGTGTACGGCATATCAGTTCATGCGGCCTTAGAATATTTTTATACTGAGAAATTTAATGGGCGTCAGCCAGATCTGAGTAAGATGCTGGAGGTATTTCGTAGCTCGTGGAGGAGTGAGGGTTTTGTATCTCTACGGCATGAAGTAGAGCGTCGTAAGCAAGGTGAGGTAAATTTGAGTCGGTATTTTGCAGCGCATATTGACGCGTTGGAGCCAATCGCAGCCGTAGAAAAAGAGTTTAACCTGACAATTGAAGAGATTAAGGTGAATATTCGGGGGCGATATGACCTTGTTGTGAAAAATACAGATAGTAATGGGGTTTCGATTCGTGACTTTAAGACGAGTCATGTAGCAAATGAGCGCGTGGCTCGTGATAAGGTGCGAGATGCAGTGCAAATGGGGATTTATGCACTGGCTTGGGATGCATTAAACGATGATAAAACCACATCAATAGCCTTGTACTTTACAGAATCACAGCTTTTGGCGGAACGAACCAAAATAGAGCACGAAAAAACTCTGAAAAAAATTGCCGAAGCGGTGGCCGGCATTCGGGCAGCTAAGTATCCAAGGCGGGGTAATCTCACAGACCTAGAGACCGAGGGATTATTCTAGTGAAAGCTGTGTCCTACAGAGATCAGGAGTGGCTCGAAAACCTGCTGGCGGACATTTGGTACCAGCATTTTCGGGATGTGGAGCAGAATAATGATGTTGTGATCATTTGGGCTAAACGGGCGAAGCGTCGACTTGGATCTATCGAAATAGATGGTCGAGATGGGCATACCTCAATTATTAAAGTGAATCGACTTTTTCAAGATCTAGAGGTGCCAGAGTACGTAATAAGAGCTACGATTGTGCACGAGATGACTCACTATGCTCATGGATTTGGATCTCCGCACGATAAGAAACAACAGCACCCCCATAGTGGAGGCGTTATTCGTAAAGAATTTGCTGAGCGGGGCTTAGTAGATTTGTATTTACAGCAAAAGCGTTGGCTCAAAGATAATTGGCGGAACTTTTTATTAGAACGAGGCATGTTGTAGGCCTTTTGTTCGTGTTTTGAGGTATACTGGTAGTGTTATGGAAGTCGTGATTATTATTCTTTTGGTGGTCATTGCCGTTGCGCTGGTATTCCTTATTGTCCGCAACGTGCGTCCCGTGCAACCGAGCTCAGAACTTGATGTAGCCTCGGTGCAGTTTTTAAAGCAGGATTTACAGGGTATGCAGCAAATGCTAGCCCAGACGCAGGCGGCTATGCAGGATCGACTTGATAAAAATAACGCGACCGTACAAGAAAGTGTGCATCAGCAAATGCGTCAGTCATCGGATATTATTCGTGAAGTCACTGAGCGACTCACAAAACTCGATGAAACCAACAAGCGAGTTGTAGATATTACATCAGAACTTAAAACGCTCCAGAATGTCTTGCAGAATCCAAAGCAAAGGGGGGTATTAGGGGAATATTATTTGGCACAAGTGCTCGAAAATGTCCTTCCTCCAACCCAGTACAAACTGCAATATGCTTTTAAGAATGGCGATATTGTTGATGCCGCAATATTCCTTGATAAGGGAAAAATTCTCCCTGTTGATTCTAAATTTAGTTTGGAAAATTACAATCGTTTAGTTGAGGAGCGTGAGCCTGGTGAGCGAGAACGCTTGGTCCGTCAGTTTAAACAAGACCTCAAAGCACGCATTGATGAAACCTCAAAATACATTCGACCACACGAGGGGACGATGGATTTTGCGTTTATGTTTATTCCATCGGAAGCAATTTATTATGATTTACTCGTAAATAAAGTTGGCACGGCAAATACTACAGCGCGTGACTTAATCGAATACGCTTTTCGAGATAAGCATGTGATTATCGTATCGCCGACTTCATTCATGGCTTATCTCCAGACGGTGATGCAGGGCTTGCGTTCACTCCAGATAGAAGAGCAGGCGCGAGAGATTCAAGAGAGGGTTGGTTTGCTTGCTCGACACCTGAAGAGTTACGATACGTATATGCAGAAGATGGGGAATTCACTTTCAACCACTGTAGGGCATTACAATACAGCATATAAAGAGTTTAAAAAGGTCGATAAGGACGTGGTGAAGATTGCTGATACTGAGCAAACGATTGAGCCGCTCCTAGTTGATAAGCCCTCAGCCGAAGATTAATCAGAGGAGTAGTTATGAAAAAGCGAGTGTTATCTGGCATTAAGCCTACTGGTGATGTTCATTTAGGTGGATATTTAGGAGCCATGCGTGAGTGGCCAAAATATCAGTCAAGTGAGAATGAGGTGTTTTACTTCATTGCCGATTTGCACGCGCTCAATGCTCGGCCAACTGCTTCTGAGCTACGTACGAAAACCCTCGATCTGGTGGCCTGGCTTTTAGCGCTGGGTATTGATAGTGAGCGCAATCCAATCTATTTGCAGTCGCAGATACCTGAACATAGTGAACTCTGCTGGCTCTTGAATAACTTCGTTACGATGGGTGAGCTCTCACGTATGACCCAGTATAAAGACAAGGCTCAGAAAAGTGGCTCAGAAGGCCAGCTAGTGGCCTTGTTTACGTACCCGGTACTCATGGCGGCTGATATTTTGCTGTATGGCGCCGACGAAGTGCCTGTGGGAGAAGACCAGACGCAGCATGTCGAGCTCACACGTGATATTGCACAGCGGTTTAATGGTATTTATGGTCGTGAGCTTTTGAAGTTGCCAAAATTCACTCATCCAGCGCATTCGGCTCGAGTTATGATGCTTGATGATCCGGCTCGTAAAATGAGTAAGAGTGAAGGTGGCGATGGGTGTGTCTATCTTATGGACCCCCAGGAGGTAATTGATCGCAAATTTAGCCGTGCCGTCACTGATTCTGAAGGCGTGGTGAGGTTCAATAAGCAAGATCAGCCTGGTGTAAGTAACTTACTCGAGATACTCGCCGCTGTAACAGGGGAAACCATCGAGGTGCTGGAACAGCGTTTTGCAGGAAATGGGTACGGTGACTTTAAAAAAGCTGTTGCCGAGGCAGTAATTGAGGAGTTAGCTCCGATTCAGGCAGAGTTTGCTCGGCTGCGTAAGGATGAAGCCTATCTGCTAGAGGTGTTAACGCGAGGTAAAGACCGAGTGGCGAGTGAAGCCCGAGAAAAGCTTGCAGAACTCAAGCAGGTTATTGGGCTAGTGTAAAAAATACAACATCTTTTTACAGAGTAAACCACAAGAAAGTGCATAAAACTTATTGACAAAGCGTAAGGGGTTTGCTAAACTAGAGTCAATCTAGTTCATTCAAAATCAAAAACAAAAACCAAGTTACATTCCTTTCTATAAATAACGCCGTAAGTCGCTTGGTCTCAAAACAGCGACTTTTAGTTTTTTATAGCAGAACAGTAGGGCAACTCCGACCTGTAGACACCCCCCTTGTCTCGGGTCGGGCTTCCCCTACTGTTCTAGGGTGCCTCATCGAGAGAGGCGAACCATTCCCGACAGATAAATCCTTGTTTAAAGCACAAGAAGACGAGCATCCCGCACGCCTCCTTATACGTTTTATACCTGATCAGTCAGTCCAAACAACCGAAACTGATCAACGAAGATTTGCCTAGACGAATGGTAGGGAAAACCGGAGCAGACGACAAAAAAACAACTAAACGCACCTTCTCGTCTCGAAAATAAGTCTGCCCAAAACTTGGATACCTAGGCTTCATCAAGCTTAGATACCCCTTACCGGGGCAGCACGTGCCAATTGAATCTTTCTCTTTAGGGCAGATGTGACTGCCCCGTAACCACTTACTTACTTCTTTAAAACACCCGTTTGTCAGGGTGTTTTTTGTTTATGGGCATTTACTCGTGCGATGTGATGAGTGTGGGTTTTTAGAGCAGGTCTATGGGCAGCGATAGGCTTTTAAATATTGAGACAGGCGAGGCGATAGTGAGCAGAAAAGTTGATCACCCAAACGTATAAAAAAAGTAGTCAATATGAATATCAAGATTATAAAAATAAATTATGTGTTCATATTTGGGCAAAAAGTACTCAAGTGGGGATACTGTGGAAAAAGCTCAAGAAAATGAGATAATAGAGGGCATGCGAGAAGCATCTTATAAGCAACTCGGTCTTTATATATCTGTCACGATTTTTGCGCTGATTTTGTCTTTTAGTGTTGTGGCCTTTTTGCTCTTTGCTACATCTCCAAGAGACATTGGGGCCCTTGGTGTTACTCTCTGGTTTATTGCCTTATTTATTTGCGCGACTTCCGCCATCTTACTGGTCAGGTATAACCTCGGACGCCGCCGCCACCCAGAAATACAGGAGCGATTTTTGGTCTACCGACGCTCTTTGCGTGGCAGCGCGGTGATGGGACTGTTTCTGGCTATAGGCTTAGCCATGCAGAGCCTGCGAATGCTTAATCTGGGGGATATACTGCTCTTCCTGCTAACTCTTGCTATAATTGAACTATATTTTCGAACGAAAAAATCATGAAAGATACACAGACTGAATTACGTCAGGTGGAAGCTGACTATAAAAATCTTATTGTTGGAGCTAAGAACCAGCAGGATTTGTTGAATATTAAATCTGATTTACTCGGTAAGCAAGGGAAGTTACAAGGGATTCTTAAGTCTCTCAGCTCACTTCCGGTTGAGCAGCGGCGCGAGGTTGGGGCACATGCAAACGAGTTGAAACGGAAAATTGAAACGGCGGTCTCTCAGCAGGAGTCTTTGCTGGCAGAGCAGCAAGATGAGTTGCTTAGTGCGGTTGATTTGACGTTACCGATACGGGCTGAGCAGATGACTGGACATGGCCATCCGACTCAGCTGGTGCTGGACGACATCTACGAAGTATTTTTGCGATTAGGATTTGCGATAGTAGACGGCCCCGAGGTAGAGACTGACTGGTATAACTTTGAAGTGCTCAATATGCCTGCAGAACATCCAGCGCGAGACATGCAGGATACGTTTTACTTGCAAACCGACGAGGGTGTCGTACCGTTGGTGCCGCGAACCCACACATCAGCTTCGCAGATACGTTATCTCGAAAAAACTCAGCCGCCATTTAAAATTATTGTGCCTGGGAAAGTCTATCGAAATGAAGATGAAGACCGCACCCATTCTTGGACCTTCTATCAGGTAGAAGGA
>JAUPVH010000029.1 GCA_030917125.1 Patescibacteria group bacterium
ACCAAAGCTATGAGCACCGAAACCATCCTCAACCCAGCTAAACTGACGGCACTCATTCAGGCTGCCGGCGATAACGTGAAGACCGATCTTTCAGTACAAGGCATGCTCCGTTTGAATGACCTTACAAAAGATATTCCAAACGATCAAATTATTAATGCCGTATTTTCGCTCGAGCCAAATGGATTCCTTAAACAAGATCCAGCCGGCTCAAGCGACCTCTTGCCGATCGACTCCACACTGACTTCTATCCAAACATTTGTGAAAGATATCTACAAACTGGGCCCTATCTGGAAAGAAAATGCCACCATCGTCATCCAAAACGGTACTGCCACTCCATCGCTTGGCGGAAAGCTTGAAACGAAACTAGAAAAAGAGAAGCTGCCGTTCACTATTACGCAGGTAACGAACGCCCTCAAACGTGACTACACTACAACCCAAATTATCGACTACACTGGCGGCACTAAAAACAACACCAAGTCTTATCTCGAGGGTGTGCTGAAAGTTACAGCAACAACGCCAGAGAAAGCAGTAAAAAATCCCCCGCAAGACTTCGTGATTATTATCGGCTCAGATTACGGCAATTATTTGCCAACACCCTCAGCATCACCTACTACAAATAGCTCCAGTCGCCGATAGCCTAATCTATCGGAATGACGGTCTCTGCTGGTGTTGGTTTAGCTTCAGCACGCTTGCCACCATTAAAGGCGTACCAAGCTAATCCAAAAACCATAACTATCATCGTGATGATTACGAGAGCCATGAGTACAATTCCGCCCGATTGTTCGCGTCGAGGTAACGTCATGCTTCTTATGATAATTCAGAGCCGGTCTAAACTCCAGTGTTCGGCGTTTCTTCGTCAGTACCTGATATACTGTCAGTATGGATGCAGATACTTCGCACCGAAAAGTTGAATTTCGCCCCCTTGCCGATCGCTTACGGCCGCAAAACCTACAAGAAATGGTTGGCCAAGAAACCGTCATAAGTAAGGGAAGTTTCGTCCGCGAACTCATCGAATCTGGCCAGGTTGCCTCGCTCATTTTCTGGGGTCCTCCAGGTTGCGGCAAAACAACCCTTGCCCGCATTCTGGCCCGCTCGGGCAACTATCACTTTGTAGAAATTTCTGCCGTCACCGCTTCTAAAGCCGATGTCATGCGCGTTATTGAAGACGCCAAAGCCATGCAGCGGCTGGGTACCCAAACAATTCTTTTTGTCGATGAAATTCATCGCTTTAATAAAGCCCAGCAAGATGCCTTCCTGCCTCACATTGAGAATGGCACCATTATTTTTATTGGCGCCACCACCGAAAATCCGAGCTTCGAAGTGATTGCGCCGCTGCTTTCGCGCAGTCGAGTGGTTGTACTAGAAGCCATCCCTAAGGCCGAACTTGTAAAGCTATTAAAGCGGGCTCTGAAAAACTACCCCACAACCAAAGCCGACAAAGCCGGGCTCGACATGCTCGCCGAACTCTCGGTTGGCGATGCCAGAGCTGCACTCGGTGGCTTAGAAGCTGCCATTCAAATTTCCCCTGCAAAACTCACGACCGAATCTGTGAAACAGGCCATGCAAACCATGGCGCTCAGCTACGATAAGGCCGGTGAATACCACTACAACCTCATTTCAGCCTTCATCAAATCGATTCGCGGTAGCCATGTCGACGCAGCTCTCTTCTACCTCTTCCGCATGCTGGAAGCCGGTGAAGATCCGAAGTTCATCGCCCGCCGACTTATCATCATCGCCTCCGAAGACATCGGTATGGCCGCACCTGCCGCTCTCAATTTAGCCGTTAGCTGCTTCCAGGCAATCGAACGGGTTGGTCTGCCAGAGGGCGAATACACCCTGGCCCACACCACGATTGCGCTCGCCAAATCACCAAAAAGCCGTTCGGTGGCCGACGCTATGGGCCGCGCCAAACAAGCTGTACGCAATAACCCAACTGCCCAAGTTCCGCTCGGACTACGCAATGCCCCAACCAAGCTGATGAAAGAATTAGGATACGGTAAAAATTACAAATGGAAAGCCGACTTCCAAGCTCCCGAAGGTTTTCTGCCAGACGAACTCAAAGACGACCGCTTCTTTTTTGACGACTAGATTTTCTCCTACAGATACTGAATAATACCAGTATCAAATCGCACCTTCGAAGATAAGGAAATTTCCATGCAAGAGTTTTCTCCAACCTACCAACGCATTCTGCTCTCCTGCCTACCCGCTGGTCTCAGTGCAGATGGCCAGCGCGCCATGCTCAAGCGCTATGCGCTCATCTTGCAGAAGATGCTTCGCGGTGATGCGACCCGCGAAGAATGCATGGCTGTTGAGCGCTTCATGACACGTGTTGCAGAATTGAGCTTGGCAGAAATCGCTCGGCCTGGCTGTGGTAATGCGCAATTCCTCAAGCCCAACCGCCTCCGTATCTAACGCGCTTATGCTTGGGTTCAGCCACGCGAGCTGATACGCTAGAAAAGTACTCGAGACAAGGGAGTCGCCCGAACCAACGGTTCGGGCTTTTTATTTTTCTCCACGTAAATAACTTTTACGCGTTACTTCTGGTAACCGCTCAATTGAATACCGCAGCATGGTGCGCGGCATCGTCTTATAGCGCCCACCCTCCTGCAACCATAGCTCCAGCTCAGCTTCACTCACCCGCTTGCCGGCCTCTCGCAACATCCAGCCAACTGCCTTGTGCATCAAATCATGCGCGTCACGCAGTAGCACCTCAGCAATCTCATACGTTGGCCCCGAATTTCCAGCCCGTGTAAACGCAAACGTTGCCAAAATGGCAATTCGCCTTTCCCATAAATCTTCAGATTTCGCGAGCTTGCGCAGAATCAACCATTCACCCTGCTCCACAAGCCACCCGCCTACAATCTGTGGGGCGGAAGTATCAACTAAATCCCAATTATTTATGCGCTTCGCATTGCGTAAATAAAATGTATAAATTTTTTGTCTATTTTCGGGCGTGCCATGCGTAAACTGCTGCACTAAAATCAGGCAACCAGCCAACCGGGCTTCATGCCATTCGCTGGCCAACAACTTCTGCACCTCCGCAAACGACATACCTTGCACCAACCCCACCAACTTGCGCGTAACCGGTACTGTTACGCCAAAAAACTTATCACCCTCACCATATTGGCCTGGCCCAGTTTTAAAAAACCGCGTCGAGTGTTCGGCTCGCACTGGATCGCCCTCTCGTGCCAGCGCTTCGATGAGTTGTTGGGCAGTTTTCATATCAAGATTGTACCAGTTCATAAAAAATACCCCACAAACCGAAGTTTATGGGGTTGGTCGCTAGACCGATGTGGCAGTGCTCAGACGAGCCCGGGCCTGCGTAATGAGATCGTGGATACCCACTCCTCGTACTGCTGCCACCTCTCGAATGAGCGCGCAATTGACATCGCTGAGCATCTCGCCGTATTGGCCGAGCTGCATGTACACCTCGTCACCGAAGCCGTCGCGAAGCAACCAAAGGTCTGGCTGCGACGGATCGCCCATCGGCTTCAGTTCGGTCTGCAACAAGGTGTCCGGACCGAAAAAGGCGCGGTTGCCGAAGTCATCAATCACTTCGAGGCACGTGTCGACAGGACTCGGCTCGATGTAGAAGATCTCAGGGCAACAGTCATCCTGGTGACACAGCGTCATCAGGTGACGTCGTGCTGCGTTGTCCGCTGGCTCGGTCATCATTTCAGGAACCTCCTGTCAGCGCCGGAGCTGGGTTGCCACGGCAAGTACGGTCAAATTCTCCAACGTTGGCTCGCAAATGGGCAACCTCGAGGAGAAACGTCTCGACTCCACCGGCATCCAAGCGCACCGTTTGGCCGCCACACAGGAGTGCAACGTACCGCACGCTGTCTACTTCTCCGCCGAACACACTCAGACTGGTCGTACCGACGAAGTTGTGCTGCTTGTAGCCAGGCATCTGAGAATAATTGGCGCGAATGGCACCAACCAGATCATCGAGCTGACTGAACTTCACACTCGCCGTACTGTTTCCAACCTGAAGCGAAAGTCGAAAATCTGACACGAAGCCAGACTTGTATACCTTGGCGTGCAAGGCCTGTCCGTTCACGCCAAGCACCACGAAGCCACTCGGCAACGTCGGCACTGACGGGGTGGCTGACCATCGATGGCCAGCTCTGTCGACACTCATACTGCATCTCACTTTCATCCGAAAAGGATAAGGTACACGGACCTAGAATTCTACCAAAAAAGTGTCATAACTTCAAGACTAAACACCAACATCGGCTAGACGATACAGTCGCTTGGCTTCGTCGGATCCGGCCACTCGCACCTTGGCGTGCTTACCGTGCCCCATAAAGAGCAGAATGAGTTCGCCAGCGCGCCCAGAAATTTCCAGCTCCGGTGATGCTGCCACCTGCTTCCCGATGCTTCGTTCATGTGTTTCTCCAGAACTCTCATCGTGGATCACCAGCCTAAAACCGCCGCTCACCCGCCGAAACGCAAAACGTGCCACCTGCGGTACAAAGCCCGAGAGGGCTGCCTCAAGTTCGTCCGAAACTACGCGCGATTGCCCAAGCTTGCCTCGCAGCAAATCTTCGTTATGCACATAAAACTCAATCACGTTAAACGGCAAACGCTTCACCCAAGCCGGTGGTTGTTCCAGTTTTTCAATCAATTTCTTATGGCCAATCTGCTTCATCTTCACAATGGCTGCGTCGTGCTTATGATGTAAAAATGGCATCACAATACCAGCCCGCGCTGTCATACTCCCCCGCTCGCGTACAATCAAATGCGCCGCTAAATCTTCCACATTCCAGCCAGCACACAGGGTGTCCGCTTGCCACTCAGCTTTTTTTAGACCCTTTAATGTTTCCACAAAGA
>JAUPVH010000030.1 GCA_030917125.1 Patescibacteria group bacterium
CGGAGTTTTTGAAGTAAAGTCCACCAACGGCGATACGCATCTGGGTGGTGACGACTTTGATAACACGATTATCAACTGGTTGGTTGAAGAGTTTAACAAAGATCAGGGGATCGACCTTAAGAGTGATAAGGCGGCCATGCAGCGCCTTAAAGAAGCCGCCGAAAAAGCCAAGATTGAGCTCTCAACTACACAAGAATCGGAAATTAACATTCCATTTATTACCGCCGATGCGTCTGGCCCAAAGCATATGAACCTCACGCTCACGCGCGCCAAACTCGAAGAGCTAGTTGGTGAGCTTGTTGAGAACTCACTCAAGCCATGTGAGGCTGCCTTGAAAGATGCTGGCCTTAAAAAAGAAGACATTAACGAAATTATCTTGGTTGGCGGCATGACTCGCATGCCATTAGTACAAAAGAAAGTTGAAGAATTCTTTGGCAAAAAATTACTCCAAGGTGTGAATCCAGACGAAGTAGTCGCTATTGGTGCTGCGATTCAGGGTGGCGTACTTGGTGGAGACGTCAAAGACGTATTGCTCCTGGATGTAACTCCACTTTCGCTGGGTATTGAAACCATGGGTGGTGTGATGACTCGTTTGATTGAGCGCAATACTACTATTCCGACTAGCAAGACTCAAGTATTTTCAACCGCGAGCGATAACCAAAACTCTGTAGAAGTTGTGGTGCTGCAAGGTGAGCGCGAAATGGCTAACGACAACAAGGTTCTGGGTCGCTTTATATTGGATGGAATTCCACCAGCTCCGCGCGGTGTGCCGCAAATTGAAGTAACTTACTCGATTGATGCGAATGGTATTGTTTCGGTGACAGCCAAAGATAAGGCCACTAATAAAGAGCAAAACATTACGATTCAGAACTCCGCAAATCTTTCAGATGACGAGATTAAGAAAATGCAAGCTGATGCCGAAGCGCACGCTGAGGAAGATAAGAAGAAGAAAGAAGCTGTCGAAGCACGCAACCAGGCTGACACCATGGTGTACACTGCAGAAAAAGCTTTGAAGGATGCTGAGGGCAAAGTAGATGATGAGACCAAGAAGACTGTTGAGGAAGCTGTGAAGGCCCTCAAGGATAAGCTGGGCGAATCTGATGCTGATGCCGAAGACTTGAAGAAGCTCACTTCTGATCTTTCTGATAAGCTCACCAAAGTTGGCGAAGCGATGTACAAGCAGGAAGAAGCTGCAGCCGACACTGGCGAGGCTGACAAAGACGCCAAAAAAGCGGATGATAAGTCTGACGACGCTGCCGAAGAAGGCGAAATCGCCGACGAGAAAAAATAGCTAGATGACAAAAATTGCACAGGGCAAAGACTTTCTAGGGGCTACGATTGATGTTGAATTCGATCGCCCCCTGGGTACTGTGCACCCAAAATTTCCTGACATGATTTATCCTATAAATTATGGATTTGTGCCAAATACCAAAGCGGGTGATGGTGACGCGATTGATGTGTATTATTTGTCTTCGGACCAGCCACTTAAGACTGTTACCGCTCAGTGTATAGGCTATGTGCATCGAATGGATGATAATGAAGACAAGCTGATTGCCAGCGACGGTACGAAATACACAGAAGCTGAAATTGAAAAAATTTTAGAGTTTCAGGAAAAATGGTTTAAGCACAAAATTATATTATGGGAAGGTGAAAAGTAAACTAGTTTGAAGTCACTTGCTGCACTCACCATTGCGATTGGTTTGCTCATCACGGCCGGGTACTTTGCAACTACCACCGTGAGTGAGCAGCTGTCGCAGGACTGCGCTGTGGGTGAAGAAATTAACTCATATCAAAATAGTTGGGAAGACGTATATTTTGTCTGGCAGTGGTGGCCAAATCGAGATGAAGGCAAGGCATTTCTGGATTGCATAGGGCCTACCGCATATTTGCGCTATCATCCATATGACGCAGCCGCGTTGGCACTTATCGGTGCTGGGGTTGCGGGATACATTGCATTTAATGACAAACCTAAGGGTAAGAAAAAATCATGAAAACAATCTTTTTTATTGACGGTGAAAACTTCGTATATCAGTTGCGCGATTCGCTCGCATCACGCAAGCTCATTCGGTATCGTGATGAACTTTCGCGCGTAAATATTCGCAAATTATTTGAAAACGTCCTCCAAGATCCAGGTGTACGCACCGCGAGTATTCGCTATTATGCTTCGAAAATTCACATCATAGATAAGACGCCAGAGTTAAAGGAGCGTACGGAGCGTTACGCGACTGACGCTGACGCTTGGAAGAAAGTGCTTGAAGCTCAGCATGTCGAATATGTTGAAGCGGGTCATCTGTTGGTACGCGATGGCAAGCCTTGCGTGGAGTGTGGTCATCGTGAACCGGTGCTTGTAGAAAAAGGAGTAGATGTAACGATTGCTACAGATATGATTCGTGCATCCGGCGATAATGTGCGCCTCGTTTTGCTCTCGTCAGACGGTGATCTGATGCCGGCGGTCTTAGAGTCGAAACGCCGTGGGGCTGAGCTTGTCTACATCGGCTTTCGTGGTGTGAGTAACGCCGCATTGGCACGAACTGCCGATAAGCGCCACACCATTACATCTAAGCACGCGGCGGCAGTATTGGCTCCAGCCCCCAAGAAGGAAAAACCTGTCGAGCAAAAAAAGACCCATACTGAGCATCGTCACGCTAAGCAGCAGTCTGCACCATCAGTGTTTACAGGGTCGCGTCTCGCTAGTATGTTGCCGGATATGTCTCCTCCGGTTGAACAAAAACCAGTGGTAAAGCCTGCTCTAAAAGCGGCAAAGAAGCCGAAAAAAACCGAGGATAAGGCATGAGCAGTAAACGAGATTATTACGAAGTTTTAGGGGTTGCTAAAGGCGCCAGCCAAGAAGAAATCAAGAAAGCTTTTAAAAAAGCTGCCTTAAAATACCACCCGGATCGCGAGGGTGGCGACGAGCAGAAATTTAAAGAAGCTGGTGAGGCGTACGAAGTTTTGTCTGATGAACAGAAGCGCGCCGCTTACGACCAGTTTGGTCACGCGGCTGGCGCTGCAAATGCTGGCGGCCCGGGCGGTAATCCGTACGCTGGGGGCAATCCATTTGGCGGTGGTTTTGATGGTGTGCAGTTTGATTTCTCTGGTGCTGGTGGTTTTGGTGATATTTTCTCAGAGATTTTTGGTGGCATGCGTAACCGACCGCGTGATGTGCAGGTGGCCTTGGCGATAGATTTTGATGAGGCGGTAGCTGGCACGACACGCGAGCTGAATTTGCGCGTCATGGATCGAACGACTGGCGAGCGCAAGGGTGAAACCGTAAAAGTGAAGATTCCGGCCGGTATTGATAATGGGCAGTCTATTCGGATGGCTGGCAAAGGTGAGTATGGGCAAGGCGGCGCGCGCGGTGATTTGTATGTTGAAGTGCATGTGCGTGAGCCAAAAGGTTTTGAGCGACATGGTTCTAGCCTAGTTTCGCGCATTACAATCGACATGATTGATGCCGCATTGGGAACAGAAGTGGATATTAAAACCCTTGAAGGTGAAATCACAATTAAGGTTCCAGCTGGAACTCAACCTGGAAAAAATCTCAAACTTTCCGGAAAAGGTATGCCTATTCCGGGTACTCATCGTCATGGCGATCACTTGGTAGAGGTAACAATAGAAGTTCCACAAAAACTCAGCCACAAGCAAAAACAGGCCCTGGAAGAATTCCAAAAAGCGTCCAAAAAGAAGGGTTTCTTTAAATAAAAACCCCGACGCTATGTCGGGGTGGTATTACTGAGTGAATCAGTGCAAGAGTGCATGATTTCGCGCCAGCTAGCTACTCTTACGATTCTTGATCCGCGTATGTTCTGATGGGCTTCACGGTATTCATGGCTCAGAGCGTCATGTGGATCGAGCAGTATCTGCGTGTCTGCGAGCAGAAATTGCAGTAGCGGCTCAACGTGAGCGCACACAGCAATCGTTGGGTGCAGACCACTTGCAAGTTTTGCGAGCTCATCGACTGTTTCGTAGCAGTGGATGCTGTCGTCTGACAGGCCGGTTCTCACAAAGAAATGCTCGCTCTGTAGCCATCGCATTGCCAGCTCGTAGAACTCACTATCTTCGCTTTTGACGGTGACGTGAACTTCGCCAGCATAGGCGAACGGTCCGTTGAGCCAAGCCAGGGCTTCGATTGATCCGATGACCGGGAGGGTTTGCACATTTGCTGGTACAAACGTCGGCATCCCCATGAAGCCCAGATTGTTGGCGATGCAGCCGTTTAGCTCCACGCATAGACGGGGTGTAGTGTTCATGCGCTACTCCGTGGTGTAAGGTGCAGGTTGTAGGGCATTGTAGACCTGTATTTTTCTTATGTCAAAGCCGCAATTGTATGAATCGGGGGTGTATAATTCAAGCATATGCAGTTTGGGCCACTCTCCCTTGATGGGAATATTTATGAGATCGGGAGAGCGTCGTGTAGGAAAGAG
>JAUPVH010000031.1 GCA_030917125.1 Patescibacteria group bacterium
CCGCTGATAGTTTTTTATTTTGTGTGCCCACAATAAGCACCAAGGCAGTCATTACTGCTGCTCGTATCACCGATGATGTTGCACCCGTCATAATCACAAAAAAACCAACTAGCACTAAAATCGGAATAATCGTTTTAAGTCGTAATCTTCCTCGTAAAAACGTAAGTACAAGTGCAATAATGATTGTTAAATTAAAACCGGAAACCGCAACCACATGGGTAAGCCCAGTTTGCTGCGTCGCCTCACGCACACTGTCCGGCAGTTGGCTCGTGCCGCCAAACAATAATCCGCTCGCAAAACTCGCCGCGGTTGGCGAGAGCGATCTTTCTAACCCCTGCTGCATGATTCGCTTTATTCGAATCGGCAGCGGTGGAACCGGGTTAATCGTAGCAACATCTGCATACCACATTTGAGCGCTCGCACGTCCCAAAGCCCGGCCGAGTTTACCACTCACGCGCACTGTTTGCCCCTCAAAAATACCACTGGATAGCGTTTTTACTTTTACTAATCCTGATATTTTTTGGCCATCCAAACGCACATCCTGAATGTAGAATTCATAGAGTTTATCGTCATTCCAAAACGGTGTTCCCTGCACAACACCTACAAGCTCGTGCTTTTGCCCAATATAACTACGCGCATCAGCTTGATTGAGCGAAGAGAAAACTAGCTGTCCGCGCAGTAAACCAGCACACAGAAAAATCATAAACAATGCCACATAACCCAGCCAACTCTTCACCCACTTCCAAACCGTAACCAAACCAACTACTAGGCTTAGCCACAATAACTGCGTCAGTCGCGTAGCAAATTGTGTAGCAAGCCCAAGACCAATAAGCCACGCCAAAACACAGACCCAAATCTGTTTTGTTCGTTTCATATTTGGCTATCGTACTCCTCTCGCAAGGAACGAGCCAAGCTTGGAGCTTTTTAGAGTTCGCCGTTAGTTGCTTGTAAGAGCCGTGGAATGGCTTCCAACGGATTTATGCCCACATCAACACCACCAAAAAACTTTAAGACGAGCCAAGACATCAAAAAAAGCCATGCTAAGATTACGAGTATTGCGAGCGGCCAAAACAGCCAGGCCGGAATGCGACGGTATGGATGCATATCAACTTCATTTTAGCATGACTGGTATGATTTGTTTCTACAGATTGACTTTTGGGTGTTTTTCAGGTTAAATAAGTGAGTTATTCACTGCCAAATTAACAAGCCAAGTGCTTGATGCGAACTCTTATGCTTTATAATGAGTGAGCAATACAAAGCTGATTGTTAATTTGAAAAGGAAGAAGATACGTAGTGCAGCTCGCCGGAGGCGGCGTAATCGAAGTAACTTCTGACGTGGGCCCATAGCTCAGTTGGTTAGAGCGACAGCCTTTTAAGCTGTGCGTCCTGGGTTCGAATCCCAGTGGGCCCTCCATGCTAAGACCCTCGCCTATGCGGGGGTTTTTGCATGGAGAATTTACTGTGATCCGAAATTCAGGACCTGAGCGCGCCAGCAATCAGTCGTCCTGGGTTCACATATCGAGGCTTGAGACGAGATATCTAGCGAAGCGTCTATCCCAGTGGGCCCTCCATCAAAGCGGTCGACCGCCAAGGTCGGCTTTTTTGATGGGGAACTAAATAAAACACCCCGCAGCCAGTATTGGCTACGGGGTTTTATCAAGTGCTAGTTGAGCGCAGGGATGACTCCGGCTGCCACGAGAGCATTCACCTCATCATCATCGGCAGGGTTGAATTTGCCAGCAGTGAAGTATTGCACCGATGCTGGGCTACGCTCCAACAACTGCCAGATGTTCAGGTTCCCGGTGGTATAGATGGTATCTTTCCCGAAAAAGACTCCTGGCGTCTTGCAGTCGGTACCTCGAAAGATGCGCATAGCCATGATCCATGCCCGTTCTTCGGGCGATTCACTTGAGCGATTAGAAGGCATCACCTCGGTATCGCGAGCGCGATAGTAGGTAACCATCACTTCGTAAACAGCTCGAAAATCTCGGACTTCACTGTCGATCATTCCGGCAGCCAGAGATGCAGCAAGGTAGTAATCCTCACGAGTGTGCAGCCTGATATTGCCGATAATCGATTCTTCCAGTACGGTCGTGACCCCCTCTTCCGCCCAAGGATTACCGGCTGTGCCGCCATAGAGCAGATAGAAGCCACTTTGCTCGCCCCTCCAATACCTTTCGACATGGAGTCGCTCGTGCGCCATGATTGCAAGCCCCATGAAAGCGGGAATCTTGCGATCGACTGGAACGAAAATGCGTTTCTTCGTCGAAGAAGTTGACATGCGTCGCTGCTTATCAGTCACTTCTGCTTTCCACTCTCCAGCTCTACTGGACGTGAGTGAACGGTTGAACATGTCAACAAAGTACTGGGCGTCCCACATGCCGCGCAACCTGTATCGAGTTGGAAGATGCAACTCATCACAGATCCCCATCACACGATCTTGAACATCTCGCATAATGCGCTCGGATGGAAGCAACGATTTAAAATTCGATGACGGCAGCAGTTCCAGTAGCTCCTGTCCAGGTCCTTCCGGATCATTGGCGAAGCGACGTTCCAAGCTACGGAGAATGCTGTTGTAGATATCCTCTCGCGGCATGAGCCCCATGGCCCAATTCGCTTGAGCAAACGCCACCATGTCAGACTGCTGGCAGGCGCGAGCGAGCCGAAGGCTGTTGCGTCGACGCTCGAGCGCCCGTATCCAGAGCTGGCCAAGTTCTGAACTTGCGGCCAAGCCCATGAATTCTGATCCTGGCTCGAGGTGATCATCGAGCCGATCAAGCTTTGGCCCAAAGTGCTTACCCGATACGCCGTAGTAGACGAAGATGGGATTACGAATTTGACCCGCCATGAATTGCCGTTGCTGTTCATCGGCTTGTGCCTGATTGGGCCTAAAGTAACCAACCAAGTTCGTCGTAGCGGCCTTGGCCACATCCGCGTAGATTTGATCGATCCAGGTAGCCATGACGGCCCCTCTCACTAGTAGGTGCGAAAGGCATATTTTACTACTTTTTTAGTATACAGTCAATATATAGCTGCTATGCGCCAATTTTATCGCGGCGACGCTTGCCCTTTGTACGCTCAACAATAAAATCAATCATCACACCAGCAATATCCTTGCCGGTCTGCGTTTCAATTCCTTCAAGCCCTGGAGAACTATTCACCTCCAAAACAAGTGGTCCTCTCTTCGAGCGAATCAAGTCTACTCCAGCAATTGAGATACCGAGAGTAGAAGCGGCTTTTAAGGCAACATTTTGCTCTTTCTTTGTCAGTTCGACCGACATTGATTCTCCACCTCTGTGAAGGTTGGAACGGAACTCACCTTCCTGACCTTTGCGCATCATCGCTCCAACAATTTTATCGCCCACGACAATGACACGAATATCCGCGCCATCAGCTTCTTCAATAAATTCTTGCAACATAAAGTTGGCGTTAATTGAGTTAAAGGCTTCGATAACCGACTTGGCCGCTTTCTTCGTTTCAGCCAGCACCACGCCTTTGCCCTGAGTGCTTTCCAAAAGCTTTACTACCACCGGCGCACCGCCCACAAGCTCTAAAATCTCAGCTGCATCCGAAGTTTGCGAAGCGAATACCGTCTTAGGAATGCCAACACCCGCCCGCGCCAGGAGCTGCATCGAACGCAACTTATCGCGTGAGCGCACGAGAGCGAGCGAGCTGGTTGCCGTATAAGCGCGCATCATTTCAAACTGCCGCAAAACCGCCGCACCATAGTTGGTGTAACGCGCGGCAATACGAGGAATGACTGCCTCAACTTCATCTACCGAGCGACCTTCCCAATGCACCGACGGATTCCGACTTTCAATCGCCATATACGCCTTCGTATAATCAACTACGACCGGTGTGTGACCCTTGCTCTCGGCCGCTTCAACTAACCTCTTCGTGGAATAGTTACTGCGTCCTGCAGATAGAATAACAATTTTCATATGGCTTTCCTCTTTTCTAACATTAACTTGCTACATCAACGATAAATTTATGCCGCAAAAACTTACGTCCTAACAAAATTGGAGCTCGCAGCGTACTACGGTCAGCCAGTGTGAATTCAGCATCAATCACTTCATTATGCCCATCAACCATAATCTTAGATTTGATTACATAGCGTCTTTGTGACTGCCCAAACGAATTGACCACTCGAGTTTTTGTAAAATCTTTCACACGTAAG
>JAUPVH010000032.1 GCA_030917125.1 Patescibacteria group bacterium
AGGCCTGTGCCTATACCTCAAAGGTTCGTAAGTTTTGCAATATGATGAAGTCCTTGGGGCATACGGTGTATCTCTATGCTTCCGAAGAAAACGAGGCCGATGTAGATGAGCTGATCACAATCGCTCCCAAGGCCGATCAAAAAAAGTGGTTTGGTGAGCATGACTTTCATCAGCATTTTTTTAATATCACTTGGGACAGTAAGGATGAGCATTGGCAAGCTACAAATGCTCGAGCCATTGAAGCAATTCGCCCGCGCCTTAAAGAAAAAGATTTTATCTGCCTTATAATGGGCAGCCAAAAGCCAATTGCAGATGCGTTTCCGGCTAATATGACGGTGGAGTTTGGTGTTGGCTATACCGGAGTTTTCTCGAAATATCGGGTGTTTGAGTCGTATGCCCATATGCATTATGTGTATGGGCTGCTCAAGGATGATAGCGGACATTTTTTTGATGCTGTTATACCAAACTATTTTGAGCCGGAGCGGTTCCCATTTAAAGAGGAAAAAGAAGATTATTTCTTATTTCTGGGCCGACTTATTCCTAGAAAAGGGCCTGAAATTGCCGTAGAAGTCACTCGGCGTATCGGGAAACGCTTGGTGTTAGCGGGGCAGGGTGTGCACAAAATAGAGGGAAATGCCATCTACGGGGATGGTATAAAGCTTGAGGGGGACCATATAAAACATGTTGGCTTTGCGGATGTGCGGCAGCGAGCGGCATTACTGCGCAACGCGACGGCTGTGTTTATGCCCACCACGTATTTGGAGCCTTTCGGAGGTGTCTCAGTGGAAAGTCTACTAACAGGCACTCCTGTAATAGCTACAGATTTTGGAGCTTTTAGCGAGACTATTATGCATGGTAAAAACGGCTATCGCTTTAGGACAATTGGAGAAGCAGTTTGGGCTGCACAAAATGTTGGCCGGCTTAATCCAAAAAAAATCCACCAATCTGCCGTAAAGAACTACAGTGTCGATACTGTGAAATATACGTATGAGGCATACTTTGATCAGCTGCTCACCCTCTGGGAAGACGGTTTTTATACGACGCGTGATGAAGGGGTAAGTAAATATGCGCGCTATCAGCGCCTGACAGGTTAAATATTTAGCCAATATTTGTTATGCTATATGTAATGCGTATCATTTGCGAGAGGTGTTTATTACATGGCTAGACTTCCTGTTCCTGGAAGCGATGGTGGAACCTGGGGAGACATCCTCAATGAGTTCTTGAGCGTATCACATAATAATGACGGCTCGCTCAAGGCTAGCGCTATTCCACCAGTGGCCAACGATGGGGCTACGGGTGCGACTGGGCTGCAGGGCCCAACTGGCGCTACCGGACCAACTGGGCCGGATGGGGCTACGGGTGCGACTGGGCTGCAAGGTCCCACGGGCGCAGATGGCCCAACTGGTGCGGTCGGACCGGCAGGTGCTACTGGAGCAACTGGAGCGACCGGTGTTGCGGGACCAACCGGACCGACTGGTGTAACCGGACCAACTGGTTTAGAGGGACCAACTGGACCGACTGGACTTCAAGGGGCTACAGGTGCGGAAGGAGCTACGGGGGCGACTGGCGCAGCTGGAACAGATGGTTACGGCGTGGTGGTTGTGGCATCCACTTGGGTTTCGGGGGATAGCTTGCCAGCCGGTACGCCAGCCGGAACAAGAGTTTTACGGAGAAAACCATAGATGGGGTTAACTCTGGGATTTGATGGTAAAACACGTGCCCTTACTGTAAATACCGGGGGTACTGTCTCTACGATTTCTACCTTGTATATCGGTCTCTTGCAGTCGGCACCCGCTGGCATGGATGGAATGACACTCTCAACTCTTGTGAGTGGCGCGCAGGGGAATGAATTTACTGTGAGTGGCTCATTCTACGTAGGTAGGCAGGCCATTACGCTTGGTTCAATCTCGACCGATAGTACTGGGGCGATTTGCTATAACAATAACGGCAGCCCCATCGAATGGCTAAACTCTACGGGATCTACCATACTCGTACCAGCATTTTTTATTACAAATGTTTCTTCCGGAACTTCTGGGTCGGTTTTGTGGGTCGGTACTCCGGATGCCGGAACGGCAACGATAGAGGACACAAAGAAAGCTTCGATTAGTGCAAATGATCTCATGTTGAAGGTGGACTAATGCCTGCTATTAGTGTTTCTACTGCAAGCTCCACACATGATGGTCTCGCCACCTGGAACAGTCGTTCATCTGCTAGTGGTACAAATTTTACAGGAACGCTTGTTAATCCAATTATTGGCCCGCATTATGACACCTCTCTAGTGTATGCTGCGTTTTTTGTGTTTACGCTCAACTACATCCCACAAGGGTCGGTTATTAATAGCACCACGCTTGAGTTACGAACAAACAATGCCTACACCGGCGGACTAACTAACCATATTTACCTTGCGGTTGAAAATAACCTGGATCCACTCGGAACGGGAGCTATTGTAAACGGAACGCTAGGCTCTCAGCCTTGGCAACGGCTTGGGAGGCAATCGGCGGCAACTACATTGTTTGGAAATCGATGCGGCCCAACTCACAATAAGGCGGGGCAGTCGCTATCGACTTATGGGGCTCATGTGAGAGACTCCAGTGCACTTGTGTATAAGGCTTTCTGCACCGATCAGGCAAACACAAATGCTTTGGGTCGCGATTTAGCTGGAGGTAGCTGGGTGCAGACAGAGAATTTTACTCCGGCCCTGCAAAAACTGGTTGATGATCCGAGTTGGAATAGCATTTCACAGAGTGTAATGATTTGGTTGTTTGCCGATATAAATGGCGGCGGCACTACTTTTAATGTTGGTTATCTAGGTGGCTTTGCTTGGGATAATGGTACGGTTGGGGCGGCCTCGTATGGTAATGGTGGTGGCCAAAACTATTACTATGATCAGTCTTCGGGCCTGTATGCTCCAAAGCTTAATGTTGACTACACGGTTACATCGTTAGCTGCAAAGAGTAGCGGTTCGTCGAGCGCAGGAAACGTCCGTCTACGCCCGGCAATCCCATTGGGGCTAATGCGCGGAGAGCGAGCTGAGTTTACAAACTATAACGGAATTGTGCCGCGCTTATCTAATGGAGCTCATGATTTACCGCTTACTGGGATGAGTACGTTTAATCCGCTAGATCCAGCGTGGGCGGCAACAAGCGGCAACCCAACAGCCACAAGAACAAAGTGGAGCACTCAACGCCCGGGGCGAGTTGACGGTAATTGTGTTCTTATTGAAGACTACGCCAACCATGGGCCATACATTTGGTGGGATATTGATGCTTACCAAAGTGACTATGCAAGTCGTGATGTGTATTCGTTGCGCTTTTATCATCGCTACGATCGAGATGCAGTAATAAATGTTAACCCCCCACTGTGTATATTTAGACTCAATGGTGTAGAGTCTTTTCGAATAGAACACAAACAATACACGGTTGGCAGTCCAGATACTGCTATGAATTTGCGCCTTTCGTGGTCTGGAGGAAGTACGGCTTGGACCAGTAATGAATTTCGTTCACCGGGTAGTTATGGATTCTATCGATATGAAATACAGGTAGATGCGGCTCAGAATCCCAAGGTGCGTGTTAGGGTATATTTGAATGACGCAACTACTGCGCTCGCTACTTTTTCGGGTAACCCAACCACAGTAGAGATGGATGAGGTTCGGTTTCAAGATGCCGAAACCACGGCGTTCTATTTGTTCCATCAAAGAATTGCTGACTTTGAAATGTGGACCGACTATTTACTTAACCGAGAATATCCGGACGATATCAATAATGTTGTGGGCACACCGTACTCACCGCCACCTTGGCAGTGGTTTGAGCATGATGGCAGCAATCAAAAAGAACTTGAAGACCTGGGGACAATTACTACCATAAATCCCAATGGCACCAGTCCTGTGCTTGATTCTGCAGGGGCACTTACACTTGAAGACCACACGCCCTATGTTGCTGATGAGGGGGTAACTCCATATACGTTATATCCCGCCTTAAGCTATGGAGTTGGGAATGCTAGAAAACTAGATCTCTATGTACCCATAGGAACTCCACCAGCAGGTGGGTGGCCAGTGATTATGTACACTCATGGTGGCTTTTGGGTGTCTGGTTCTCGTGACTTAATATCAAATGGACTCGTGAGGGATGCTACGTTACGCGGGTACGCCGTTGCAAGCTGCTCATATGTATTGAGTGGCGTGTATTTTGCAGGCTTAGGTCAGTCATATCCGGCCTATGATGCAAATACGGCTTCTGGACGCTATCCAACCCACATCCTCAATTACAAAGAAGCTGCGTATTGGCTGCAAACTAACGCAGCAACCTACAGCCTTAATCCCGCAAAATTTATTGCAACTGGGCATTCTGCTGGTGGCTACAACTCACTCGGGGCAGCGTTGAGCAGAGGAGTTACCAACGATGGAGCTGGACGCAATCTTACATTAGCGGGTAATGCAGCGTTTGGCTGCCCAAATGTCCCCGATCCTTCATTCATTGGTACTTACTCTTGGACTGGCCCGGTAAGCCTGAATGCTCTAAAATCATGGGACCCAAGTCATCCAAATTATCCGTACGGGGGGACGGGCATGGGAACCATCCACGTTACAGCCAGGCTTTTCCGTGGTGAGCAGGCCGATAATGGCACAGGTAATGTTGATTTTTGTGGTATTGATGACATAATTGCAGTTAATGCCGCAAATTTACCCCCGATTGGTTACGCCTGGTCGCCTTATGACTATCTAGTTATAAACGCGCCGTTTACCCCGTATTCGCAAAATGTTATTTTAGAGAACAAATTAAGCGCAGTCGCTGGATCGCTCCCGGTTGGCTTCACGTACACCTCACATGAGGTGCCTGACGCTCTGCACCACACAATTAACGATGCAGATTTGGATTATCAGGGCTTTTTCAGCTGGCTTGATGACATTGTAAATACTTAGGCTTGGCTGGCCGATGGTCTGGCAAAGGCGATGTCGCGGATCAAATGCTTGTTATGGGATGCCGATAGACTGAAGGTGTTATCTGTTTGAGTCGTAGATCGTAGATCGAGAGGGGCTTTAGCGGCAGGCAAGATCAATGGTGGTCCAATTACGTGTGACTGCGCAGGCGGCGTAACAGGCGTTTGCACCGGCGGTGCTGGGATAACTGCTGGTGCTGGCTTTGCGATTTGCTGCTTAGGCTTGTTCCTCAACGTATTCTGAATCCAAACAATTAAAATACTCACGTTAAAGAGCACGATAAGGGGAAGAGCCATGACGGCCTGATTCATAGGGTCTGGCGTTGGTGTGGCAAACGCGGCGATTATGAAGCTCGCTAAGATTACCCATCGCTGCTTCTTTATAAGTTTTTCAGGTTTAAGCGGCTTTATTCGATTGATGGAGCCCATGACTAGAGGAAGCTGAAAAATAATAGCAAAAGTAAAGATGTAGGTCATTGCAAATGTAAGGTATTCTTTAGCCGAAAGCAGAGGATTAACGTTTATCTCGTCGAAGCCTTTTAGAAAGTTGAGGGCTGCTGGCAGCGTTACAAAATAGGCAAACAGTCCGCCAGTTATAGCAAGGGCAAAAGAGATTGTGACAATTTTCATGCCACTACGAGTTAAGGGCTTATGTGAGATAGGTTCGACAAAACTCAAGGAATGGTAAATCGCAAATGGCAGCGCAAGCAGCGCCCCAACGCAGATAGAGAGTGTCATAACAAAGTCTAGGCCTCCAGTTGGACTTGAGTAATACAGACTTTCTCCCAGTGGGCGAATGAGTGCTTGAGATATTTGGCCTTGAAATACCCAGCCTAACCCAAGCCCTACAACTACAATAAGTGCGACATAAATGAGTCTACGTCTGAGTTCCTCCAAGTGGCCAGCTATGGTATCTGGATCTACCTTCTGCTTATGTGTGTTGGTTGCAGATTTACGCACTTTTACCACCTTCTTATGCTTAATTATAGACGCTATCTCAAAGGAGAGTCAAACCTGTTATACTTGTATTCCTAGCGAGCTGTCCGCGCTCTTCAATGTTGCGGCTGATAGGTAATTGGTTTAGAATTGAGGCAAAGAAGAGGAGATGTATGGAGATTTTAGGATTAGGCCTACCAGAGCTGGTTATTATCGTAGTTATTTTGCTGCTGCTTTTTGGAGCCGCCAAACTACCTGAGCTCGGTCGTAGTATCGGAAGCTTTTCTCGCGAAGTAAAAAAAGGCTTTAACGAAGACGAAGAGAAGAAATCTACTAAAAAGAAGTCTGAAACGACCGATAAGTAATACTGGCAATTTCGCAGTACGATTGCTCATAGCATAAATGACCCGTCTGGGTCATTTATGTTATGAGCTGCATTATATAGTGGCTACCTATGAGCGCAGGATTTTTTCCATTGGCTTACCTTTGGCGAGCTCATCGATGAGCTTGTCTAGATAGCGGATTTCTTGCATTAGAGGATCCTCAATGTCTTCAACACGCACGCCGCATATGACTCCGGTAATTTGTCTTCGGTTTGGGTTAAGCTTTGGTGCATTGTTAAAGAATTCCTCGAAATTTATTTTGTCATCTAGAATTTTTTTAAGTTGCTTCTCGCTATAGCCAGTTAGCCATGTGATGATTGTATGTACTTCTTTTTTTGTGCGATTTTTGCGCTCTGCCTTTGCGATGTAGTGAGGATACACATCTGCAAAGCTCATTGAATAGATTCTATGTGTTGGCATGGTTTCTTCCTTTGCGCTTTAGTATACCAGATGCATTTACGTGTGCCACTCATCTTATTGATGACTCAGTCATTGACTCAAAGTATGCTATAGTACAGCTTACAATTGTACCTTTCTAGGAGTGGAAGAATCATGTCGGAAACGAACTTGACGGATGAAGACCAAGCTCTTGCGGCTCGTAAGGCTAGGGTGCAGAATCTGCGCTTCTCGGTACTTGGAGGAATTCTTGCGGGTATTGCGCTTCAAGCAATTGGCAATCTACACACCAGCAGCCTGAATGAGTCCTACAAGAGTGCGTTCTTTGGCGATACGGCTACCTGGCCAAGCTGGTTGATTAATTTTTGGCCGGCCGAGGTGCTCATTACTACCCTTACCGTCAGTGTGTGCATGTTTCTCATGCTAAGCTTTGCTAGCGGAGAAACAGAAACGCCGTTCAGCTGGCGACAACTTCTTAAGATCGTAGCTGGAATCTTCGTCGGTTTTGGCTGCTTCATGATGGCTCTCAGTACAAACCTTGTGGGCTGGTATGTCGGAGTGGAGATGTTTTTCCTTGGTGGTGCATCGGCCGTTGTAATGGTGGGTTTATTGTTTATGCTCGTAGGAGCTGCGAGCCTCATTGGCTTCGGGGCGGCGAGCGCATGGAGGTTTCTTGAGCCCACATGGATAGGCCGAAAGCTTCGTGCCGCCACTGATTACTTTAACGCTGAAGATGTGGGGCGTAAGGATTAGTCCCAGGCGTGTTCGAGCTCTAGCTCGAGCATTTTTTTAGTAAAAAAAGCCGCAGCATTAACTGCGGCCAGTGGGGTCACCCACGATATTCATGAAAACCTGAATCTTCATGTCTGCGCTCGGCGAGAAGAGTGCTTCGATGGATCTTGAAATCGCCGTACGAATTGGTTCGGCGTAGAATATGCGATCATCGGTCATCCAAGCCATGACCACAACGGCAATGTCTTCCGGTATGGTGCTGCTGGTGTGGAAGTGGTCTGAAACGCACGTCTCGCCAGGCACGAGCTTCTCGCTCGCCAGGCGATTGAATTCTCCGGCCACAATGACTTCGAGCGTGCGAGTAAAACCACTCTGGTTGCTTGGGAAGCCGAGATCAACCTGATCTTTGCCACGCTGGCTCACATAGGTAATGATGTGCGGCATGTCAGTCCTTTCCGGAGGGCAACTCCTTGGGAGCCCACGTCTTGTAGATCTGATCGATGAGACCGATGATGGCGCTGATCGCGCTCAGTGTGGCGCCAATCTTGACGAGTCGTTCCACGAGGATCTTGGTCTTTGCCTGCATGGTTTTCCAATCATTTGAGGTACGAATACTATATAATACAACAAATTTTAAGAAATTGCAATAACAAACTTAGCGCGCAATGAAGGCCTGCCAGAGTCTCTTGAGGGTTTTTGGCGAAAGAGGATTGTCTGGTCTTTTGCGCATTCCCTCAGGTGGGACCATGAGCCGGAGTGCTTTTGGAAGTATTTCTAGCTTGACCGGAGTGGTGTACTCTTCACGCTCACCATCCACGCCAACAACCAATTGTTTACTTTTTGAATTGACGCTGAATTTTGTTGCTTCCCATTGCTCGACATGGCCAGTATTTGAATCTTCAAAACTTTGGTTTAGCACGATTGTTCCCATCATTTGGCCAATTAATTCGTCGGTTAACTTCGTTACGGCTGTTATTTGCAAAACACCTTGGTCCATCGCATGGCGCCTTCCAAGCTCAAAGATGTTTACCGTTTCGTAGGCATTCACTCCGACTAAGATTTGTGCAGCGTGCCGATGTTTTTTCTTCTTGTCATTAGCAAAGCTAAGGGGGTAGTAGGGTGTATCGCCGCTCAACAGGCTGCGCAAAACCTCACGCGTTGTTCGTACTTTATGGTTTCGGTAGTCTGGCTTATCGACCACATCGGCGTATAGTCCAAAGGATGCATTGTTGAGGAAGATACGGCCATTAATTGAGCCAACATCAACTCGTCGCTCGATACCATGAAAACTGGCGAGGGCATCGACTATCTCTTTGGGGTCGAACCCAACGTCGCGAGCAAAATGACAACGCGTGCCTCCAGGCAGCACTACGAGTGGCAGATTCGCCTCAATCGCAACTTTAGCAACCGCCCCGAGCGTACCGTCGCCGCCAGAAACTCCTAGAATTTTGGCGCCGTTAGATACTGCCTGGCGCGCTAAGCCTTCAATTGAATCGCCCTTTTTCGTAATGATGGTTTCTATCCCGAGCTTTTTGGATTTTTGAGGTATTCTAGCTTTTATTGCCCGGCCGTTTCCAGATTTAGGGTTAATTATGAGAACCGCCGATGGTAGCGTTTTGGTTGGCTTAGCCTGTGCGATCAGTCGTTTTTGACGCCAATATTCGCGACGAAGGACCCCCACCAGAAAGCTATAGAGTAAAAAGAGGATGACAATACGAAGTAGTAATGGATCGCTCAGATTGGTAGTCAGTTCGTAAAAAAACCCCATAATCGCTAACGAGCTAACAGCTAGGAGTGTCCACCCAACAGCTAGGCGTTTGTTTGTGCCGGTAAAAATGAGCCAAGCCCCAAAAGCACCAAGCCCCAGCGCTACAACAAGCAAAATGAGGGTGAAAAAACTTGTAAACGCCAATTCCACTGTAGAAATAACTATAAGCCCAAGCGTAGCGAGAGTGGCAGCAATTACAAAACGCCAACCAAGAGATATTTTCATATCTCCATTATACCCTTAAAAATTTGCAAATGAGTTAGAGTATGTAGCCGTGGAGGGCAGCTACTTTTTTGCAGGATTTAGTGACGTAGGCAATCTCTTCTTTAGTGAGGCGCTTCTTCCAGAGTTCGGTTACATCTTTAGACTTGCGGTGCAAGGAGTGGATTCGCTCTTTTCCAGATTCGGCCTTATTTTTTGCGTTGGTTAATTCATTAACTTTTGCCTCTACTTTTTGAGAATAATCGAGGCCTAGCTTGTCAAACAGGGTACGGAATTCTTCTTGCGGGTTCGTACTAATATCTTCATGTTTGATAAAAATCCAGTCTGGATACTTCTGTGAAAGCTCATAGGCTTTTTCGTAGACCATATTATAGAGTAAGGTGGTCTCTTCTAGTTTTGTGTGCTTACCCTTAGCATATTCTTTAGCTTGTTTTTTGTAGCTTGGTACATACGCATTAAGGAGTTCGTCTTGATGTGCGAGTCGGTCAAAGGGTACGCCCCAGTCTACTTGTTTACAGCTCGCAACTAGCGCGAGGGGATTACGCAGAATAAACACCACTTTTGCGTTGTATTTCGTATGAATCCACTCAGCGGCAAATGGACTCAACGGATCTTTATAGAGTGGCTGCTTACCTATAAGACGCTTGGAGTTGTTAAAATGCTTGAAATGAGTCCGGTATGGCTTTTCATTGCCTTCGTAAATGTAGGGATACCAGGTGTTGAGATCTAGGCCGCAGATGGGACAGTAAGTGTCTCGAGATAAATCATCAAACCAAGGTGAAAGCGGCTCGTAGACATAGCGTAGTTCATTTGCTTGGGCAAGAATGGTGCCAATGAATGTGGTGCCGCCACGATGTGTACCACTAATAAGGATTGGCTGAGCATCGATCTCCGGAAGTGCCATGCTGAACTTCTGTACGATATAGTGCAGTATCGCGCGAAACTTATTCTCGATCATTGGTTTTCCTCAGTTTACTAAATATAGTATAACTCAGCTCGAAGCGATGGGCTTTGTTAGTGGCTCTGTTGGCCTAAGTTTTGGGTGATATATTTCTGCAGCTCAGCTATGTAGGTATCGTCTTCGTCAGTAGCGCCAGCACATTCGCTTTGCCAGTATGTACCGAGCCAAATTCGATACCAATTGTCGCCAACTTTTTTATACTGAGCTTGCAGTGCTTCGTCGTTGCTACTCATGACAGACTCAGCAGCAGTCGCGTCTACGGGCCAGATAGCTACTGGGTATTCACAACGATTAAAGTAAGAGTCATTAGCGTCGCGAACCAAGTAGCGTTTGGCCGGTCCTGCCGGAGTATTGATCTCTTCAGCCTTGTAGTCTAGGCTGCGACCAGCCGGATCTTGTACGGCTAGAGAGGCCTCGATTATGTTTAGCGGTAATGGACCGTCTACAGCTGCAGGTTGAGTGAGCTGGAGATATATGCCGTAGCTTAACGAAACAATCGCCAGTGCAATCACGGCTAAAACAATCCCCGGGACAAGTTTTAGGCCATGAAACTGGCGATGTAGATGTTTCTTCACTGGAGCTTACTACTTATGCTTTGTAGTATAGCGGAAAAGGATTTTCTCGACTAGCTAGCCGTACGAGCCGTTTCGGCATCATATTCGGTAAGTTCAGTTTCGAGCTTACGCTTTTTAGCATCGAGATAGTGCATGAGGTTAGTGATGACGGCACTGAGGATAAGGTAGAAGATAATCGCAAAAATAGCTGAAATATCTAGATAGCCTGTTTCGCCTACGGGCTTGGTTGGGAAAATACCCCGAAAAGGCGCAATCAAGTCGTTTGTCACCTTATACACCCACTGTACAAATGGAGTGTTCGGGTTTGCTGAAAAGAGCAAAAAGAACACGCGGAAGAGTAGCATCACGTTAGCAAAATACAAAAAGCCGTTAGCAAAATAAGCAACAGCTCGTCCAAACGTAACGGTCTGTAGGCTGGCTCTAGGGTTTTTCTTTTCTGTCATGACAATAATTCCTTTCGAATAGTAATAATTTAATTATAGCTTCTAGTATACGCTCAAGCTGATTAACGTACATACCTAATTGCTCTATAGGCGTATAATAGAAGAAGGTAAATGAAACGAAAGGGAAAAAGTATGAGAGGTCCAATTGATTATATTGTTGTTGGTTTCCCAGGAAATAACTTCAAAGGGGAGGCTCTAGGTGAGTTGGCAGCTGAAGTAGAAAAAGGCACCATTGGCGTGCTTGATTTGGCGGTGATAAGTAAGGACGAAGAGGGCAACGTTACTGAAGTTGAGCTGACAGACCAGGCTGGTATCGCTGACATTCTACCTATTGATACAAGCCGCGGCTTGATTACCGAAGAGGATGTTGAAGAAGTGGCGAATGTGCTTGATGAAAATTGTTCGGCCGGGCTCTTAATTATTGAGCATTTATGGGCCAAGGGCTTGAAGCAAGCAATCTTGAATGCCGATGGAGTATTATTAGCCGAAGGGCGCATTCACCCAGAGGCATACGCAGAATTGACTGAGAAGGGAGGCGAATAATGCCAGGACTACTTCGAGGCGTCGCACGCACAGCTGTTGTAGCCGGAACTGCTACTGCGGTATCTAATCGCGTCAGTCGTAAACAAGCCAGTAAATGGTCCCAGGAGGAGCAAGCTCAAGCCCCTGCTGAAGAGACTGCAGCAGCACCAGCACAGACCGAAGATGATACCTTTAAGCAACTAGAGCAGCTTGGCCAACTTAAGGCCGATGGGATTCTGACTGAAGAAGAATTTACTGCCAAGAAAAAGCAGATTCTTGGTCTGTAGAATTTAGGCACAGTTAAAAAAACAGCCCGTGTAGGGCTGTTTTTTATTCCGGGTCACTCCCACCGTGACGAGATTTATATTTTTCAATGCGTCTGGTAGCGGCACCTTTTACTAAAATATTTAAGATGGCTGCAATTACGCCAACCCCAAAGAGCACATAAAAAATCGTAAAGAGTTTGCCAATTTCGGTTTTTGGCGTGATGTCGCCATACCCAATAGTAGTGAGGGTAATAGTGGAGAAATACACTGCATCAAGCCAGCTGAGGCTTTCGACATAGTGGTAAAAGACTGTACCTACTCCTAATACAAAGGCAGCGATGAGCGCAACCCAGCGGAAGCGTTTGGCATTTTTGAGAGCTTCATGCATATCTTCTGTATTGTAAGGTATTGTGCGGATCATGTAAAAAATTGACAACAATCAAGTTGTATTTTATGCTACTTCTTACTTGTACCTCGAGAGTTAGGAAGGGCAATGTCACAAGCCAGAAAGCTTTGGTGGACACGCCAAGAATTATGGCGTGAAGTTATCAACTTGCTCAACCGCGTCAACCACCCCTGTAGCCTTTGGGTTATCGAGCAGACTCTCAATATTCCGCAACCCAGTCTCTTGACGCAAATCCGTCTCGAACGCACCCTCAAGAGTTTGGTTCGTAGCGGTATCGTTGAGCGAGTGACGATTCGCCATGTTGATGGCCGCGAGTTTTATCTGTATCAGATGGCAGAGGGAATCTCAATCTGTAGTTCGTCCCAATTCATCCACCAACCAGGAGAGCCATCATGACTACAGCTATGCGAGAAAAAGACATCCAGGATGCAATCCATGAATGTCTGGTGAGTGAGGACTGGACGGATGAGCACATGTTGCGCAAGCGTGCCGAGGCCAGGCTTGGTCACAAGCTGAAGTATCACGAACTGTCGCGGGCTGTTGTTGCCTTGCTCAACGCCAACCGCATCGAACGTCGCCGGCCTCGCTCGAACGGCGACGGTGCATTGCCGCATATGCAATATCGGCGTATTAAGAGCTAGAATTACCAGCTTATGCCATCTCAACTCAGCAAATCGCGCCGGTTTTACAGCTCACGCTATGTACAGCAGCTCATTTTCCGGTCGCTGGAGAACGGAGAATGGCTGAACGTGCAAGAACTGTCAGATCGGATGGCGAGCCTAAACAATGGTGTGCGTATTCGGCTTGATCTTCGCGATCGGGCAATCACATATCTCCGCAATCGAGCTTTTCTCGAGTTGCAAGCACGAGAAACCGGTATCTACCGGGTTGTAGAAGTGCGGATGCGTAACGACGCCCATCGTCAGTGGCGGTGTGGTGCTCGGCACTGGATTTGCCCGCCAATTGTCAATTGGCCTCACGAATAGTGAGGTCTTTTAATTGCAAATTACTCATTAAAGTTATATAATGATAAACCGTTTTGCACCTTCCATCCCCAGGAGAAATTCATGATTGTTTCGACACAATACTCTCTCCACCGTCTGCTCGTTGAGCAATTGCGTGGTCAGAGTCAGTCCGGACTGGAGGCAGTCTGCGCGTCAGTTTCTGAGTCTGCCAACGTTCCGATCGAGGGGGTCTACTTCGCGCTCGGCGAGCTGATGACGCTCGACATCGTGCAGTTCCATCCGACTGTCGCCGTCAAGGGAGAGCCTGAACCGCAGGCTGCTGTCTGGATCGATCACGTTGGCTACGACCTGTACCGTTGCCTGGCTGAAGTCAGCAAGTCCACGCGTACGCTCAGTTGCGGCACCACCATGCTGTTCATCGTAAACGCGTGCGGCATGGCTACCAAGAGCCAGCTCTTTCAGCGCCTGTACTTCGTCAAGGGTGCTCGCCGCTACAGCTACACACGCCTTTCGGTGTTGCTCTGGGCGCTGGTCAGGACCGGTCGATTGGTTGTCCGACGTGATGAATCTGGCATCCCTCTGTTCGACATCGCGCGCGAGGGTCGCCACAAG
>JAUPVH010000033.1 GCA_030917125.1 Patescibacteria group bacterium
CTGCTAAGAAAGCAACAACTCAGTTTTTGGTTCCTGTACTGCGAAAAATTAAAGACCGGATTGAGCTAGAGCACTATATAACTCGTTTAGCTCAGTTAGTACAAGTAGATACGGCGGTGATAAAAGGCTTAGTTGAGCAAAAAACATCTGCGCCAAAACCGAATACAAAAATAGTACAAGAAACCCCTAGGGCGGCTCCAAAATCGGCTCCAAAAAAGCTCACCAGAGGATCTCGTCTCGAAGAAATGTTCCTTGAGCTACTGATTGCTTTTCCATCTACGCGCATGGCGCTCGAAGATGCGGATTTGAGTGAAATATCCGAAGAGAATCAAGCTTTATTTGAGTACCTTGCTCAACATCCAAGAGTAGGAGAAGCGGGTATCGCAAAAGCCTTGCCAAACCTGGGAGATCGTGTTAAGATGCTGGGGTTACGGGGTAACCATGAATACTCGGAAATGACCGAGCACGAGAGAGGGCTCGAAGCCTTTACCCAAGTCCATAATTTATTGAAACACACATATGAGCAAAAAAAGCGGCAACTGCAGCGTGAAATTGCACAGGCGGAAGCCCAGGGCGATATGGAGTTGGCCGCAAAAAAACTGCATCGTTATCAGGCTATTATGAAGCAGATTGGTGAACTCTAGCTTCACATTTGCCGAACTATACTTACGTAAAGAGAAGGAGCTTCCCTATGCCCCGCAAGGCAAAAAAACCGGAACCAGTACCACCACCACAAATACCAGAAGAACTTAGGCCAATTGTTGAGCGTCTCTTATCAAAAGGCCGCGAACAGGGCTTTGTAACTCAGCAAGAAATTATGTCCGCTGTACCATCGGCCGAAGAGCAGGTAGAGCTTTTGGATGACCTCTATTCTGCGCTCATCGATCAGGGTGTTGAAGTTGTTGATCAAAAAGACAAGCTAATTTGGCAAACTGAGCCAGAAGAAGATATCGAAAAAGCTGTGAGCGAAGAATACATTAAAGATATCGCTGATGATTCAGTTCGATTGTATCTCCGTGAAATCGGGAAAATCCCGCTCATTACCGGCGAAGAGGAAGTAGCTCTCGCCAAACGCATCGAGCAGGGCGATAAATCTGCCAAAGACGCGCTCGCCGAAGCGAATATGCGATTAGTAGTCTCCATCGCTAAAAAATACATCGGTCGAGGTTTGGACCTCTTAGACCTCATTCAAGAGGGTAATACCGGCTTGTTGCGCGCTGTTGAAAAGTTTGATTACACCAAAGGCTTTAAGTTTTCTACGTACGCCACTTGGTGGATTAGACAGGCTATTACTCGCGCGATTGCCGATCAGGCACGTGTGATTCGAATTCCGGTCCACATGGTAGAAACCATTAATAAACTCATCCGTACCCAACGTCGTCTCACCTCAGAACTTGGTCGTGAGCCGAGCCCAGAAGAGCTGGCGAAAGAAATGGAAATGGACGTTGAAAAAGTCCTGCACATTCAGAAGATTAGCCAGGATACCACTTCTTTGGACGCTACAGTTGGTGAAGATGATGACTCGACGCTTTCAGAATTTATTGAAGATCATGATTCGGTGAGTCCAGTTGATGCCGCAACGTATGAGCTCTTAAAGGAGCATATCGACGAAACCTTGTCACTGTTGACGCCGCGTGAGCAGAAGATTTTGCGTATGCGCTTTGGCTTAGAAGATGGTCGATCGCACACGCTTGAAGAAGTCGGGCAGGAGTTCGGAGTAACTCGTGAGCGTATTCGCCAGATTGAAGCTAAGGCTCTCGCCAAGCTACGTAAGAACAAAGACTCAAAGAAGCTTAAAGACTACATTCAGTAGATAGATAAAAATGTAAAAATTAAACCGCCTGAATATTTTCAGGCGGTTTTTGGTATTCGAGCACAGGCGCTCTATTGCTGTCGGGGGTCGGGCAGGGTTGGTGGGTCAGACTCTTCATTATTAGGGTCGGGTCCGCTTTGCCGCTGCTCACGAGCCTTTTCGACACCCTCACGGCCAGCTTGCTGATAGTGCTCGGCAATCGGCGAGCTAGGCTCAGGGGGTTTTACCTGTCCGCTTTGCACTCGCTCCTGGGCTGCTTGCAGTGCGGCTCGTGCCGCGTCGGCTGGCCTAGGAGAATCAGAAATTTCAGATTGTGCCGCCATGGCGCGCAGGCCTTCTTGGTAGGCCGCTATTTTTTCTGGGTCAACTTCATTGCTGCCGCGAATATCTTTATCGATTTCTGATTGTTCTGCCATACGGTCATTATCGCACCCATATCTTGAAAAAACCAGGTATAATCTGGAGTATGGTAAAAACTCGTTCGCGCATTGCAATTTTTGACGGTCACGCACTGCTACACCGCGGCTTTCATGCAATTCCGTATCTTTCTACGAAGGAAGGAACACCAACCAATGGCGTGTATGGCTTTACTATGATGTTATTGAACGCGATTCGCGAGCTGCAACCTGAGTATGTGGTGGTTGCCTGGGATATGCCCGGCAAGACCTTTCGTCATGACATGTACAAGGACTATAAGGGTACACGTAAAGAAACCGATGCTGATCTGGTGCCACAATTTGATGTTACCCGTAATCTTTTAGACGTGTTCGAGATTCCGGTGATTGGCGTTGAAGGATATGAGGCTGATGATGTAATTGGTACGCTTGCCGCCCAGCACAAAGATACTCATGACGTGGTGATCGTGACGGGGGACATGGACGAATTGCAGCTGGTGGATGAGCATGTACGTGTCTACACCTTGCGTCGTGGTTTTTCGGACACGGTGTTATATGATGCCAAGGCAGTTGAGAATCGCTATGGGGTGAATCCAGTAGAGTTTTTGGTAACGAAGGCGTTGAAGGGTGATTCGAGTGATAATATTCCGGGCGTGAAGGGTATTGGCGAAAAGACCGCTACAGATTTAGTACAAAAGTATAAGACGCTCGATGGTATTTATGCCAACCTGGATGAGCTGAAACCGGCAGTTCGTAAAAAACTCGAGGAAGGTAAAGAGGAGGCGTATCATTCTCTGGAGCTATCACGCATCGTTTGCGATGTAGACTTTGAGTTTGATTTAGAGAAAGCCCGATTGCACCGGTTCAATCGCGATAAAGTCGTGCAGCTTTTTACTGAGCTAGAGTTTAGATCGTTGATTGCTAAGCTTCCAAAAAATCAGCAGGAAGAAGCCCAGCAACCAAATCTTTTTGATGAAATTTATGGTGTTGAGCAGCAACCGCAAAAGCTCTTGCGTGATCATTTAAAGACAGCAAAGTACGAAATTGTACAAAATCATGATGCGCTTGAAAAGCTCGCCAAAGCCCTGAGTACACAGAAATTTTTTGCCTTCGATACTGAAAAAACTGGCTTAAATGTAATGACGGCAAACCTGGTTGGGATGAGTTTTTCATGGGAGGAAGGTGAAGGCTACTACGTACCGGTGGGGCATACCGCTGGCGAGCAGCTGAGCGTAGAGACAGTCTTAGATGTGCTCGGCCCGATATTAGAGAGTTCAGACATAGGTAAGGTGGGGCATAACATAAAGTATGACTATCAGATTATGAGGCGCGCTGGAGTCGAACTACGAGGGATAGAGTTTGACACAATGATTGCTGCATTTCTCATCGCTCCTGTTGGGCGGGCTCAAACGCTTTCGGGCTTGGCGCTGTCAGAGCTCGGCATTGAGATGATTGAGATTACCGAGCTGATAGGTCCGAAGGGCAAGGGGCAAAAGACGTTTGCTGAAACGGATATAGCTGAAGCTGGCCAATACGCCGCTGAGGATGCAGATATTACCTGGCGCTTGCATGAGGTGTTGAAGCCTCGCTTGGCGGAAATCGGTAAACTTACAGAGGTGGGTAAAACGTTGGAGTGGCCCCTCATACCTGTCCTGGGCGATGTTGAGCTGATGGGTGTGAAATTAGATGTTGATTTTCTCGCGAAGTTTTCGGAGAAGCTTACAAAACGACTTGGTGAGGTGCAAAAGCAGATTTGGGATTACTCGGAAGGCGAGTTTAATATTGCTTCCACCCAACAGCTTAAGTCGGTGTTGTTTGATAAGCTCAAAATTGAGCACAGTGATCTGAAGAAAGGGAAAACTGGCATTTCCACGGCAGCTACGGAGCTGGAGAAGTTGCGCGGAAGGCACCCAATTATCGAGCTAATTTTTGAATATCGTGAGATTACAAAACTCAAAAGCACCTATGTGGACGCCTTGCCGCTACTGGTTAACGAGGAAGATGGGCGTATTCATACCAGCTATAATCAGACAATTGCCCAAACTGGCCGACTTTCCAGTAGTGATCCAAACCTACAGAACATTCCGGTGCGCACTCCTTTGGGGCATGAAATTCGTAAGGCTTTTGTGGCGGATAAGGGCAAGATATTGGTGGCGGCAGACTACAGTCAAATCGAATTGCGCCTAGCAGCTGCCATGGCGGGTGATACGCAAATGATTGAAGACTTTAAGTCTGGTATTGATATCCACACGCTCACTGCCGCTCAAATGCACGGCGTGAAGCCGGAAGAGGTTACCAAGGAGCAGCGTTATGGCGCCAAAACCATCAATTTTGGCGTGTTGTATGGCATGAATACGCACGGGCTCTCGGTTGCAACGGGGATGAGCTATGAGGATAGTAAGGCTTTTATCGATCGTTATTTTGAGCTTCGGCGTGGAGTTGCCGACTACATTAAACGTATTAAAAAGCAGGCTCATGACGACGGCTATACCGAAACTTTATATGGCAGACGTCGTCCATGTCCGGATGTAAAATCGAGTAACTTTATTGTTCGCTCTGCTGCAGAAAGGCAAGCTGTGAACATGCCCCTTCAGGGTACAGCGGCCGATATGATGAAATTAGCGATGATTCAGTTGGCACCAAAACTCACTACACTTAAGGGGTCGGCACAGATGATTTTACAGATTCACGACGAACTGATCGTGGAATGCGATGCACACTTGCAAGATGAAGTTACCAAGATAATGAAAGATACTATGGAGGGGGTGATTGAGCTTGCGGTACCAATTGTGGTGGAAGTAGAAACTGGAAAGGATTGGGGTGAGCTCGATTAAAGCTCCGGCTTGGGCTGTGTTTGATTTTCTGGGAGTAATCGTGCCCCTGGGAGTGCGTTCTGGGCTCAGTTATATGGGTGTACATACAAAACATTCGGTTGATCCTGAGATGATTAATCTGATGCGTGAGCTACAATCTCAAGGTATCGCATTGGCTTTAGCTTCAAATAGTGGTAAGCCGTGGATAGAGTCGGTATGGAAAAAAATCGAGGACGCTCCAAAGATTGATAAGATTATTACTCCTGAGATGGGTGCCGCTAAGCCGGCCGCTGCCTATTTTAGTCATGTAATTGAAGAGCTCAAATCTAAGCCAGAAGAGATTTTCTTCGTAGACGATCGCCAAGCTAATTGCATCGGCGCAGAAGGGGCTGGCATTCGGACCATGTGGTACCAAGGGGATATTGCAACGTTGCGTGATGAGCTAAATCTCGCCTGACCTATCAGATATACCTCTCGGTTAACTGTATAATGTGGGTATGCCAGAATTACCTGAAGTAGAAACTGTGAGGTTAGGTTTGGCGCGGCTTTTGCCAGGTCGCGTGATTATTCGTGTGGAGCACGACACGCCAAAAAGTTTCCCAAATAACCCTGAGGATGTGTCTACGCATCTGATTGGAGCTACGGTGGAGCGTGTGAATCGACGCGGTAAGGCGCTTATTATTGAGTTAAATACTGGTTTTAGTTTGTTGATACATCTGAAGATGACAGGACAGCTGGTTTTTCGTGCGCCCGAAGGAGAGAACTTTGGCGCCGGACACCCCAATGATAGCCTGATCGGTGATTTACCAGATAGATCTACGCGTGTAATTTTCGATTTTGCCGACGGTTCACATTTGTATTTTAATGATCAGCGTAAATTTGGTTGGGTGAAGTTTATGCGTACTGAGCAGGTGTCGGATGAGCCATTTATGCTGAAATTAGGACCCGAAGCACTGGCGGAAGATTTTACGTTCGAGGAATTTAGGGCCCGGCTTAAGAAAAGATCACGCACCAACATCAAAGCCGCAATCCTCGATCAGTCGGTACTCGCAGGTGTGGGTAATATCTATGCCGATGAGGGGCTGTTTGCCGATCGAATCCATCCATCTACCCCAGTTGAGAAGGTATGTTCGGTTAAACTGACGCGACTGTATACGGCGCTACGAGAGGTCATGCAGCTTTCTATTTC